>JACMQJ010000389.1 GCA_014377055.1 Candidatus Sericytochromatia bacterium | reverse complement strand
ATGAGTATTGATGATCTTGGTGAGTCTATCATTGAGCAATTAGTTAATAGCGAACTAGTAAAAGATTATTCTGATTTGTACGCTCTTGATTCAGAAAGTTTGTTAAAACTTGATAGAATGGGACAAAAATCAGTTAATAATATTCTGCAAAATATAGCAAATTCTAAAAGTCCTCAGCTTAGTAATTTTATTTATGCACTTGGAATAAAACAAGTTGGTCGAAGAACTGCTGACGATTTAGCCAAACAATTTACAAGTTTTAATAATTTGCGTGATGCCTCTTTTGAACAACTTAAAGAGGTCTATGGCATAGGAATAATAACAGCTAAAAGTATCTACGATTATTTTCAGGATCTAGACAATTTAAATATATTAGCTAAACTTAACAATTATAATGTTGTTCCATCACAGAAATCACAACTTGATAACGTAGATAATGGTATCATTATTAATGAACTGTTAAGAGAGCTAAAATTTGTATTTACTGGTACACTTAGTTCTTATACAAGAGATGAAGCCGCTAAAATTGTAGAAAGTATGGGTGCTAAAAATACATCTACAGTAACAAAGCAGACTTCTTATGTAGTTGCTGGAGATAATCCAGGAAGTAAAGTTGATAAAGCCAATAAGCTTGGTGTAAAAGTACTTAATGAAGAAGAATTCTTACAATTGATTTCTATTCAAGAGTAAAATATTATCGGGAGATAGATTATAAAAAATGTCAAATGCAGAAACTATAAGATATATTGCTTATTTCTTTGATGTACTATCTGTTATATACTTTTCAGTGTTTATTCTTCCTCTGTTGATGAATAAACCAATGAAAAGTTCTACAAAATCAGGTAAAGTTGCATCTGGACCTTTTGGAGATATGACTGCAAATATTAGCCAGTGGTCAGAAGCTTCTGATGAATATGAAGGCTCAATCGGTCAATCAAGAAGAGTTGCTGATTTAGTTCGTCAAATCGGTGAAAAATATGGTTTAGCAAATGAGGATTTAGACGCATTAGAATGTGCTGCTCTACTTCATGATATTGGACAAATAAATAATTTTGATTTTATTAAAGAGCAAAGACCTCTTACAACTGAAGAAAAGAATAGATTACAACAACATCCTATACTTGGTGAGCAATTAGTAAAACAAATAGCTGATATAGGTGCTGCTGCATTATGGGTCAGATGGCATCATGAAAGATGGGATGGATGTGGATACCCCGATCAATTATCAGGCGAGTTGATTCCATTACCAGTGAGAATTCTTACCGTAGCAGATGCTTATGATTCGATGACACATGATCGCCCTTATCGTGGAGCAATGTCAACCGAAGAAGCAATAAATGAATTACAAAAAATGGCTGGAATAATGTTCGACCCTAATGTTATACAGGTTTTTATGTCCATTGACTCAGAAGTAGAAGTGGGATCAAGTTTAGAAGTATAAGCATACAATAATTAAAGTTAGATTTTATAAGGATTATATATAAAGATGAAAAATAAAGCTAGAAGAAGTTTATTTGTACTAAGTTTATTATTATTACCTGCAATAAGTACTATCTCTGCATGTGGCGGAAATGATGTAGGGGATAGTTTTAAACAATTATTCATACCTAAAGCTGATTTGTCTATAACAGATGTTACAAGCTCTGACCCTGTCAAAGGTGTTAGTATACTTCAAAGCTACACACGTTCAGGCAGTACATTAATAACTACATATAAGTTTAATGAACCTGCTGTCACTATAAAAAATAAACAAGGATTACCAAGAGTAATTTTTAAACAAATGATTGTTCAGTATACAGTAGGAGGGACAGCTATCCCAGCTCAAAGACTACCTATTTTAATAACCGTTCCAGCTAGTGGAACATTTTCTGGATCGATACCAATTCTTTCTACAGCTGAATCGTTAGTTAATTCTGTATTTCCGAACAACACCTTTGCAACATCACAATCAGCTATTGGTGAAGTAACTCTTTTGGGAGTAGACGATAACAATAATTTGATAACTCAAAAATTTACTACACCAATTAGATTTGAAACTGATCCAACAAATTTTACTGATCCGAGTGCCTCTGTATCTCCATTACCTTCACCTAAAGCATCTTAAATTTAATGTTTAATCTTAAAATAATTTTGTAAGGAGTTTAAATTTTTTAATATGAAAAAAAATATAAAAGGAATTTCATTGATACTATTATCTGCGGTAATAAGTACTGCAGCTTGTACTTCTGAAACATTGGATCAAAAGAATCAACGTGAGCTTATAGCTTCTATTAGAGATGTTGCTGTTGTCATACCAACAATTGATCGTGGTGGTCTTAGTGGGAATATTTTATTTGATCTAGGTACAATTATAACATCACCTAATGTAACAATTCAAGTAATCAGAGAGAATGATATTCCTAAATTAGATAGTAACGGAAAACCTGTAATAAATACAACGACAAAACAACCAGATACAGTAGAAAAAGCCGGTGATATAATATATAAAAGCACAATTATTAATAAATCACAGTTTTTAATTTCCGATTTAAGACCTGGTGGAGTTATTTTAAGATTTACAGCTCTCAAAGTTGATCCTGTAGAAATAAAAGCTAATATAGAAGCAGGAAAAATTAATAATATTACTGGTGTAATTATTGGTCAAGCATCTAAAGTAGTACCGACTCCTAAAACAAATTTGAATGTTTCAGGTAAAGTGGTAACTTCAGATGGAACAGTAGTTTCAGGTGCTAAGGTTGCTGATGTAACAGGTGGTTTTGTTAATAGTTTTGTCAACACAGCTAGTGATGGTACCTTTTCTTTACCAGTAAATGCTTTTACAACTTCAAGAAATTTAGAAATATCACAAGGTAATTTAATAACTTCTTTTGCTGTTACTGCCGATAAGACAGAAGGTCTAACAATACCTCTAATAGCCAACTCAAGAACTGTCAAAGGGACTATATATGACTCTGTAATAAAAACCAAGCCTGTAGCAAATTTATCAGTTAAGGTTGACGGTACACAAATATCTACCACAACAGATAAAAATGGAACATTCACACTTAGAGGTGTATCTGTTTCCCCAACTACAATACAAATTGGGAACTTAGATGGTTTTGTTAACTATTCTATCAATGTACCATCAGCTCAAAACTCTAATGACTATAGTATAGGTAACTCTTTTATAGTTCCTATAGGTAATGTTTTTGTAAATCTCATAGCTGATAATACTCCATTAGTTTATGCAGATGAAAATAACAACGTTGTAAGATCTAGTTATTTAGGACCTGTTTCTTATCTTAATCGTGCTGTTGATACAACCAAATCTTCTTTAGGAATTATTCCTAATGTATTCGATCCGTATACTATCACGACAACAGTAGTAGGAGCTGCTACAGCTACAACACAAGGTAATTATCAACTACCAGGGCAATATCAGTATATGGGAACAGCACATGGTGGTAGCTTTGAATATTCTAATCAAATAGTATTTAATGCAGTACAACATGGAGTTATTCAATTTGAAGGTACTAATATCGTAAAAAACTTTGATTATCCTGTCACACCTTTTCGTATAGTGACAGTATTTGAAGCTGGGGCTGGTGGTGTAGTTGCCCAAAAAGATATATCTGTACCAAATCCGAACCAACTTCTTTCTGTACCAGTAAATAATATACCTGGTGGTGAATATACAATTTCAATATCACTAGATCATCATCAAACCCAGAAAGGTCTGAAGATTGTGATTCCTTCTAATGATACAATTTCAACAGAATTGATACAAATGAGATTGGCACAATCTGTTCTTAGTGTAGGAGATGTAACAGGTAAAATAGTCTTTAGAGCGGCTAATAATAGACCTATTACTGCTGCTTCTGGATTAACAATTAGAGTTGCAGCTTTAAAATCAGCAGAAGAACAATTATCTACAACAAGAATAAATCAAATACTATCATCTGATACAACACAAAGCTTGGATGTACAGACGAGTGTTTATAATTCGGATGGAACTTATTCATATAGATTAAGAAACATTTCTACAGGTACAAGATTAATCATAGCTGGTGTAGTTAATAGTTCAGGTAAGCTTGATGCAAATTATCTACCTAACACTTACGTCTTGTTAAATGTTGTTGGTGGTATAGTTAATAATGCTCCTGATTTAGCATTAATTAATCCAACTGGTGTAGAGTCTTCACCAAGTCCAAGCCCAGTTAATCAATAATTAAACAGACAAATATATTTTATTGGATTGTTTGAAAGTAATAGGTCGTAAACAATATGACCATAATTTTTAGGCAGTCCTTCTTTTTTTTAATATGGAAAATCACACTTTTAATATACAAATAGATGATATTAACCAGAGGCTAGACTCATTAATATCAGAAAAAATAACTGAGTTAAGCAGATCAAGAGTAAAAATACTGATTGATGAAGAAAATATTTTGGTAAATGAAAAACCAACTAAATCATCATATAAGACAAGAATAGATGATGTAATTAAAATAATTATTCCTGAATTAAAAAAAATATCTGCTGAACCTGAAAATATCAAATTAAATGTTGTCTATGAAGATGAGGATTTAATTATTATTGATAAGCCAAAAGGTATTGTTACTCATCCAGCTCCTGGTAGCAAAGATGGTACTCTTGTAAATGCTTTACTTTATCATTGTGATAACTTATCTGGAATAGGTGGTGCTTTAAGACCTGGAATTGTTCATAGGCTTGATAAAGATACAAGTGGATTATTAATGGTTGCTAAAAATGATTTGGCACATCAAGAATTATCCAGACAGATACAAACAAAAGAAGCAAAAAGATTTTACAAAGCTGTAGTTATAGGTAATTTTGTGGAAGATCACGGAATAATAGATAAACCGATTGATAGAAATCCAAAAGATAGAAAAAAAATGGCTGTCAGCAAAGACGGTCGCGAAGCTGTTACACTGTGGAATGTTTTGGAAAGATTTGGTCAATATACTTTCTTAGAACTTGAATTAAAAACAGGTAGAACCCATCAAATAAGAGTTCATCTTGCCTATATAAAACATGGAGTTATAGGTGATGACGTCTATGGGCCAGATATAAAAATACCTGTTAAATTGAATGGTCAAGCTCTACATGCCTATAAGCTTATTTTAAAGCATCCTAGAACTAATCAAGAAATGACTTTTACTTCTGAAGAACCACAAGAGTTAAAAAAACTCTTAAATTATTTAAGAAAAAGTTAGCTCCCAATCCACCCTAATCCTCCTTTGCAAAGGAGGAACAAGAGCAAAGGAAGTTATTAATCACACTAGCTTGCCCTGTGGAGTATCAACATGATATAATGCTTTACAATTCATAAGGAAGTTTATATGGAGCGTAAATTAAGTTGGAACTGTTTCAATTACCTGTACATCAATTAGTAAAAAATATAAAAAATAAAGAAAATAGCTCACAAGAAATTGTTCAAAGCTTTCTTAACCGAATTAATCAAGTAGAACCAAAAATACAGGCTTTTAATTACCTAAATGAAAATGCTCTTGATGATGCGAAAAAGATTGATCAACAATTAGCCAAAGGTGAAGAGTTACATCAGTT
>JACMQJ010000388.1 GCA_014377055.1 Candidatus Sericytochromatia bacterium | reverse complement strand
TTTAATAGAGAGTCAAGTAGTGATAGACCAGCTAGAAGCTCATCATACAATAGAGATGATAATAGAAGCGAAAGACCAAGTTTTAATAGAGATAGTAGATCAGAAAGACCTTCATTTAATAGAGAGTCAAGTGGTGATAGACCTGCTAGAAGCTCATCATACAATAGAGATAGTAAACCTGCTTTTAGAAGAGATGAGAGTGAAGAACGTTCAACCTTTAAACCTAATAAAAGAACAGAAGGAAGAGAAGCGAGATCAGAAGCCTTTAAATCTGCTAGTACAGAAAAATCACCTGTGTTTAAAGACATAATAAATGATGAGAACTCAGTAGAAGACGAAACTAGAAATACATTTATTTATGGAAGACACCCAGTAATAGAAATATTAAAATCAGAAACTCCTGTTAACAAAGTCTGGATTGCCGAACAAACAAGAGATACAAGTGAAATAGTAAAATATATTATTGATAGAAATATTCCTTACAAAATTGTCAATAAAATAAAGCTCAACCACATGGTTGGTGAAACAACCAATCATCAAGGTGTAGTCGCTGAAGTTGCTGGAAAAGAATATACAGAATTTGCTGATCTCATAGATTTGTGTGCTACTAAATCTGTATTTTTTATCATTCTTGATAAAGTAGAAGATCCACATAATTTAGGTGCTATTATCAGAACAGCTGACGCTGCTGGTGTTGATGCTATTATTATTCCAAAACATAGAGCTGCAAGTTTGACAGGTATTGTTGCCAAAACAGCTGCTGGTTCACTTGATCGCATGAAAGTTTGTCGTGTAGCAAACTTAGTTCAAGTACTTGATGAACTAAAAGCAAATAATGTTTGGAGTATTGGTGTTGACATGGACGGAAAAGATTTATATACAAAATCTAATCTTAAGGGTTCAGTTGCCTTAGTAATGGGTGGCGAAGGTCAAGGACTAACAAGATTATTAAAGGACAAATGTGATTTTGTAGTAAATATACCTATGCAATCAGTTGCTAATTCTTTAAATGTATCAGTTGCAACAGCATTAATGATTTATGAAGTATATAGACAGAGAGATTTTACAAATCCACCTGCTTTAGATATAGAGCCATCTGTATCGGTACCAACAACGACTATGCTAAATGCAGAGCATCATGTTGAAATTGCCCCATTAACAGATAGTCCAGAGATTTAAATAATCTAACGTATCAGTACTTATAAGACTTTGAGATAAGGGGACAAAAACCCTTAGCTCAAAGTCTTTTTTCAACTATCGTTTATATATTTTTAAAATATTTGCTCAAAAAATTAAAAATTAATACCCCTGTAAAAATTAGTTTTTATTTATGTTATTAAATTTTAATAAAACTATAAATAAAATCATTAATTCACTTTTTAAATATATAACCTAATTAAGGTAAGTGTTTCAGTATTTATCTTATTGGAATATACATATCTATTAATATGCAAATTCAAGATCTTTTTTAATAAAATGACAATAAAATTAAGTATAATTAGAAAGTAAATCAACATAGCACAACAATACTATTGGACTATAAGCTTTTTATTAATATTTTGGGACTAAAATGGATTTAGTTAAAAATATTATTTTTATTCGTAAATGAAAGAATTTTTAATTAAGTATGAATTTAACCAACAAAATACAAGAAATAGAACAAACCTATAATGAATTAGGTGAATTGTTATCAGATCCTAAGGTTTTATCAGATCAATCGTTAGTAAAAAAATATAGTAAATCAAGATCAGAGCTTGAAGAAAAAGTTTTAACATACAAAGAATTAGAACAGGTTGGAAGTGACTTAGCTAACACTAGAACTATGGTAAAAAATGAGAGTGATGAAGAGATGAGAGATCTTATCGCTATCGAAGTTAAAGAGCTTGAAGACAAAGAAAAAAGCTTAGAAGAAAAACTTGAGTTATTATTCTTACCAAAAGACCCTAATGATGATAAAAATATTATTATGGAAATAAGAGCTGGAACAGGTGGTGATGAAGCTGCTTTATTTGCTGGTGACTTATTTCGTATGTATACAAGATATGCCGAAAAAAGAGGCTGGAAAGTTAAACTTCTTGATGCAAATGATACTGGTATTGGTGGATACAAAGAAGCTATAATGTCTATTACAGGTGATAAAGTTTATAGTAGACTTAAGTATGAGGCTGGTGTTCATAGAGTCCAAAGAGTACCACAAACTGAGTCATCAGGAAGAATTCATACAAGTGCTGCGACAGTATCAGTTATGCCTGAAATAGAAGATGTTGAATTGCATATAGATCCAAAGGATTTAGATATATCAACAATGAGATCGGGTGGTGCTGGTGGACAAAATGTTAATAAAGTAGAAACAGCTGTTAGAGTTGTTCATAGACCGTCAGGGATTATGGTTGCTTGTTCTGAGGAGCGTAGTCAGCTACAAAATAAAGAAAGAGCAATGGAAATCCTTAGAGCAAAATTATTTGATAAAATGGTGAGGGATCAGCATGATAGTCAAGCTGAAATAAAGAGTGCCATGATTGGTTCAGGAGATAGATCTGAAAGAATTAGAACTTTTAATTTTCCTGAAAATAGAGTTACAGACCATAGAATAAAGCTTACATTATACAAGTTAGCTGAAATACTTGAGGGCGATTTAGATGAAGTCACAGATTCAATGATAATCTCTGACCAAAAACAAAAAATAGCATTATTAACCGAAATGTAAAGTATAAAAAGGTATAAAATGATCAAATACAATTTTTCTAAAATAGTTTTATCCGCTGTAATGGGATTAACTTTTTGCTTACCAAGTTTATCAGCACCGTTAACTAAGTCTGATATAGAACAGAGTGAAGTTTATAGTAGAAAGAAAGCCGAGATCAGATATACCAAAATAGGAAACCAAAATATTAGAGAGGTTTATATTGATGGATTTAGAGTTAATGAGCAAAATCTTGCTTCTCTAGTTCATGATAAACAATTAAGTACCAAAATTGGAGCTGCTGTTTCTTCCAGAAGAAGTACTTGGGGTGCTACTATAGGGCTTGGTATTCCAACAGGTGCGGCATTAATTTATCTTGCAGCAAACAGTAGAGCAAGCTTGCCTATCAATAATTCTGTAGCTCCTATTGGTCAAACCAATCAAGCTCGATCAGTCGATTTTAAGACATTTGCTCTTGGTACACTTGGGGCGATTGTGACACTTTATGCTGTTTCTAATTCAGTTTCATTACTTAACGATATTAGTGGTCTTAACTCTCCAGCAGTTTTAAATGATCGAGAAGCATCAGACGCTGTAAAAAAGTATAACGAAAATCTAAAAACGGATCTTTTAAATCAAACCAGTAGTAATAATTTAAATAACAATGACTTGTCTAGTTCAAATAATAATATTATGATACTTAATGTGAATAAATCTTTTTAGGGGGATAGTCTGTGAAAAATATTAAATGGAATCAGGTTAGAGCTGTATTAATCACTATTGCTTTATCAGCTTTTATGACTGGTTGTAGAGCAAATCTAGGCAACCTTTTCGATCTTTATTAAAATAGTCCTGCAACTAACTGCCATAGTTTTAAAAGAAAAACCAATGATGAAGACATTAGTAATTTAATTAATT
>JACMQJ010000387.1 GCA_014377055.1 Candidatus Sericytochromatia bacterium | reverse complement strand
TGACGTTAATCAATTACTTATGAAAAAAGGTGGTGTATTTTCTTATCCTGCTTTACAAGATGCTCCTACTGGAAAACTGAGATTATTATTTGAGCTTCAACCTTTAGCATTTTTATGTGAGCAAGCTGGTGGTTTGGCAACTGATGGAAAAACAAATATATTAGATATTCCTGTAGATAATGTTCATCAAAGAGCTGCTATTTATTTAGGTAGTAAGTATGAAGTAGAATTGGCAAAAGAACATCTTTAATCTCATAATATTTAAAATTTATTAACGTGATTTGAATATTTTATTTAAAAGTTTAGCTAAGTTAAGGAAAGCAGATAAAAAGCTATTATCAAAGAAGAAAGGCATAATCCTTTAGCATACTTTCTTATTCCATATATTCGTTTCTCCTTTAAATTTAAACTCAATTAATTTTAAACAAGCTATTTCAGGAATATTTAAATTAATACTATCAAAGGTAAAATAAGATTATTAAAAAAGTGAGAAAATATTTATAATTTACTCTTGTTACTGAGCATTATGGCTAAATTATAATAAGAGTCCAAATGCTTTATAACAAAAGTGACTATTTATTAATAAGTAAAAATAAACGTGTATTTTAAAGGAATTAATATTTTATTTCAACTATAGTGTATGTACTCAAATAATAGTAAATAAATTTTAGGATATTTTCATTATGAATAGGTTTAATACATTACCAGAACTTAATTTCCAAAGGTTTTTTGAATCTCTTTCAGGAGCATATCTGGTCTTAACTCCCGAGTTTATAATAAAAGCTGTAACTGATGCCTATGTTAAAATAAGTAGGAAAAATAAAGATGAATTAATAGACCGCTACCTTTTTGAGGTATTTCCTAATAATGTTGACGATGCAAATGTTAATGGTGTCAAGGATTTAAAAATATCCTTTAATAAGGTTTTAAAGGAAAAAGTTTCCCATTTTATGGATATTGTTAAATATGAGATTCCCTTGCCCAACGGAAAATTTGAAGAAAAGTACTGGAAAAAAGAAAATTCTCCTATATTTAATAAAAATGGAGAATTATTATATATTATCCACAAAATTGAAGATATTACTGAATTTGTTATGCTTAAAGAAAAGGAAAATGTAAAAAAGTCAAATAATCTGGTAAAAGATTCTTCTCTGTTTACAGATGAATTAAGATTAAATCGGGAAACCGAACAGCAATTGGATATTTCTGTAAAACAGGATGAGATACTTAACAAAATTGTAGAATTGAATGCCGAAAAAAATAAATTCAGCTTATTATTTACCAATGCTCCTGTTGCCATAACTTTTTCGATAGGTAAAGATCATGTATTTGAGTTTGCAAATAATTTTTATAAAGAAGTAGTTTTAGGGGACAGACCAATTATAGGACTCACACTGAGAGAAACCTATCCTGAATTAGAGGGTCAGGGAATTTTTGAGATTTATGATGAAGTTTATAATTCAGGAATACCATTTATCGGTAAGGAATACCTTGTAAAAATTGATCAGAAAAGAACTGGTATTTTGGAGGATTGCTATTTTGACTTTATTTACCAGCCCATTTTTGATGATAATAACCAGATTGAGGGTGTTGGAACTTTTGCATTTAATATAACTGAACAGGTGATAGCCAGGAAGCACGTAGAACAATTAAATAAGGACTTATTAGCTTCAAAATCTAAATATAAACAATTATCCCAGTCATTAGAAATAGAAGTACATAACAGAACAAAAGAACTTAAAGCTGAAAAGGAAAAATTAATCTCATTATTAACTGACGCCCCAGCAGTGATAGGTATATTTAATGGTCCAAATCATGTCTTTGAATTTGCCAACAATAATTTTTGGAAAGCTCTTGGTAAACGGGACCTTGTCGGTAAAACAATTAAAGAAGCTATACCTGAAATTTCTGGCCAAGGATTCTATGAAAAGCTTGATGAAGTCTATACTACTGGTAAACCTTTTATCGGTAAAGAAATTTATTCAAGAGTTGATAAAAAAAATAATGGTCAAGCTGAAGATGTTTATTGGGATTTTGTTTATCAGCCTATTTATGATAAGGATAATAAAATAACAGGGATAAGCGATTTTGCATTTGATATTACTGAACAGGTAATAGCACGTCAGAAGGTAGAAAAATTAAATAAGGAATTATCAGAATCCGAAAATAGATATCGTACTTTATCAGAAGAATTGGAAATAAAGGTTGGGCAAAGGACTGAGGAATTATCACAATCCAATCAGGAGTTAAAAATATCGTATGAAGAACTAAGAAATCAGAATGAGAATTTAGCACTCCTTCAGGAAGCATTACTTAACAGGCAGGAGGATCTTGTTGCCAAAGAAATCGAATTAAATCGTTCCAACCAGTCCCTGAATCAATTTGCTAATATGGCATCTCATGATCTGAAAGAACCTTTAAGGATGGTAAAGCAATATGTTCAGCTTTTAGCAAAAAGGTATAAGAATAATCTGGATGCTGATGCAAATGATTTTATCGGTTATGCAGTTGATGGTGTTGACCGTATGGAACACCTAATAAAATCAATTCTTGGTTATGCCAAATTAAATAAAATGGGAATACCAGCTGAAATTACTCTTTGTCAGGTAGCACTTGATAAGGCAAAAATGAACCTTACAGTAGCGATTGAGGAAAGCGGAGCAAAAATTACTAATGATGAGCTACCTTCTCTACATGTTAATTCTGTTCAGTTGACCCAGATTTTTCAGAATTTGCTCAGTAATGCCATTAAATACCGTTCTAAAGATATTCCAGCCAAAATTAATATAGGAGTAGAAAAAAAAGAACGTTACTGGTCTTTTTGTGTAAGCGATAATGGTATAGGAATTAAACCAGAGGACTTTGAAAGAATTTTCCAGCCGTTTCAAAGACTCCATAGTAATAGTGAATATGAAGGTATTGGTCTGGGCTTATCTTTTTGTAAAAGAACAATTGAACAGTACGGTGGGGATATGTGGGTTGAGTCAGAATCAGGTAAAGGAACAACTGTATTTTTTACAATAATGGAAATTTAATACTGGGAACCCTAAAGTTGTCGTTTGCCCCATTTTTCTTTTTTTCGGGTGATATACTTAAGTAGGTTGTGAAATAGCGAAATTAAATAAATATAGTTTTTCAAAGTTTTATGGTTAAGATATTTATCAAAAAATATTTGCTTCATTTTATTAAAATAGGTAAGGAAACAGTGGATCGAATTAAATTATTATCAGAATACGGTTCATTTCTCAAAAAAAATTATTTAGATCAGTTAGCGGAAGAAAACCGTCAGTTTTTATCCAAAGTAAATCTTCACCTGATTAAATCATGTCAGAGATGTTCTGTAGAAGATTTATTAAAAATGAGTTTAATAAACCTGACAGACTTACTAACAGCCTTTGAAGAAGGAAAAGTAACTGAAGAAATAATAGCAGATATCTTAAAGCTGGAATTAGAAGCCTTACCGGGGATAAAACCAGAATTTATTGAATCAAATGATTTACTTAGTATTTATACAGCCCAAAAACAGGCACTTATTTGTTTTATTCCTAAATTTACTTCTGATAATCAGGTAATGATGGTACTTATTGAAGAACTGGAATTTACATTCTTACGGTCTATGGATATTACCTTACAGGTATATATAAATCAACGCATCGAATCTGCACTTGCAGAAGGCAAAGCTCGTGAGAAAACAGACCGATATTATATTCAAGAACTAAATGTAGCAAATGAAGAATTAAAGGTCTCATATGGAGAACTAAGGAATCAGAATGAAAATTTAAAAACACTTAAGGAAGCATTACTCAACAGACAGGAAGATCTTGTCAGCAAAGAAATTGAATTAACCCGTTCCAATCAATCTTTGAATCAATTTGCTAATATGGCTTTCCATGATTTAGTAGAACCATTAAGAACGGTAAGGCAAAATGTAAAGCTTTTAGCAAAAAGTTGTAAAGACAATTTAGACTCGAATATAAAAGACTTCGTTGGATATATTGTTGATGGTGTCGAAAGGATGGAGCATCTAACAAAGTCGCTATATGATTTCGCTAAATTAAATAAACTGGGTGTACTTGTAGAATTTACCCATAATGAATCAGCCCTTGAAAGAATGAAAATAAATCTTACGACAGATGTTACCAATGACAAATTCCTTGTTAAACTTAGTTCAGTTCAGTTAATCCAGGTTTTCCAGAATTTGCTTGGTAATGCCCTTACATATCGTTCTCCAGATACTTCAGCCAAAATTCATATAGAAGTACAAAAAAAAGGAGAAACCTGGTTTTTTAGTGTGAGTGATAACGGTATTGGAATTAAACCAAAGGATTTTGAGAGAGTTTTCATTCCAGTTCAAATACCCCAGACTATTGGTGAAGATGAAAGGATCAGCCCTAGCTTATCTTTTAGCAAGAAAACAATTCATCAGTATGGTGGGAATATGTGGGTTGAATACTTACCAGGTAAAGGGACTACTTTTTTCTTTACGATAATGGAATCGTAGAGTAAGGAACGGTTTGAATCCGTTCCTTACAAAAAATTATTATGAAGAGTACGACTGTTACGAACGAACGGGACATTATACGGGTAGATTCGGGATACGTGTAAAAAGTAGTCATATCTATCTGTAATCTAGTAATAGAAGCAATTAAGTGAGTTGAAAACTTTATCTTAAAATGCACTTATTCTGAATATTAGTAAGTACTAATAGTTCAGCTGCTAAAAGTAATGCCACTCCTGATATGGAAATTAAACGAAGGTATTTAGAACCTATAAGTTTATCAGCATCGTTTATCTTATCCGAAACATTACTCTTATAACCTTTTGATGGGGGGATGCTTGAATTTGTAGATTTCTTTTTCGGTAATGAAATTTTATTCTTAAGATCAATGCTCTATTTTTTTAAGCGTTGAAGTATATCAATGCCGTTCTTTAGATCCAGATATATTATTTTTATTCATCAAAAAATTTGAGCCACTACAAAAAACTAATTAAAATATAAATATTTTAAACATCAATAGTTCAAAAGCAAAGTATTAATTTACAATATGGTTATGATGGCTAAACTTTGCGTTTGCCTAAATTAATTTAAAAGGTAAGATTTATGTTTGATCAAAGAAGAAAAAAATTTGTAGAACAAATGGGTGGTGGAGTAGCTGTATTTAGGAGTGCTCCAGAATATATTAGAAATAATGATGCACATTACAAATATAGACAAGATAGTGATTTTTATTATTTGACAGGATTTGCAGAGCCTAATTGTGTGGCTGTCTTTGCACCTGAGCATCCAGAACATCAATATATATTATTTGTTCGTCCTAGAGATCCAGAGAGAGAAACATGGGATGGAAAAAGAGCTGGAGTTGAAGGAGCTGTTAGTCAATATGGAGCTGATATTGCTTATAGTATTGATGAAATTGATACAATACTTCCAAAATATATCAAAAATACTGATCAATTATATTATGCAATTGGTAATAATCCAGAATTTGATCCAAAGATAATTGATCTAATTGTTAGCCTCAGACGTAAAGGACGGTTGGGAGAATTTGCACCTAGTACAATAACTGATACTGGTAAAATTGTCCATGAAATGAGATTGATTAAATCTAGTGAAGAAATAGAATTAATGAAAAAAGCAAATTATGTTTCTTTTCAAGCACATATCGAAGCAATGAAGGCAACAAAACCTGGTATGTATGAGTTTGAAGTTGAATCTGTTATTGATAATCAATTTAAAAAGCATGGTGCAAATGCTCCAGCTTATAATTCTATTGTAGGAACAGGTGCAAATGCTACTATTCTTCATTATGTAGAAAATAATGCTCAATTAAAAGATGGAGATTTACTTTTGATTGATGCAGGTGCAGAATGTGATTTTTATGCTGGCGATATTACAAGAACCTTTCCTGTCAACGGTAAATTTACCAAAGCCCAAAAAGATGTTTATGAAGTAGTTCTTGAATCTCAATTGGAAGCAATAAAAATGGTAAAACCTGGAACTAGATTTGTTGATGTTCATAATAGAGCTGTTGAAGTATTAACCGAAGGAATGGTTAAAATTGGCTTGTTAAAAGGTAATGTACAAGATTTAATTAAAGACGAAACCTATAAAAAGTTTTATATGCACAAAACAGGTCATTGGCTTGGTATGGATGTCCATGATGTAGGTAAGTATTTTACTAATAACAGTGAATCAAGACCTCTTGAAGCTGGAATGGTTTTAACAGTAGAGCCTGGATTATATATCAATGAAAATACAGAGGGTGTACCATCTGAATATCTTGGCATAGGAATCAGAATTGAAGATGATATTTTAGTTACAGAAACAGGTAGCTATAATTTATCTGCTGCTGTACCTAAGCAAGTTGCTGAAATAGAAAGCCTCATGGCACGTTAAAGTTAAAGTATTTTTTTAGGAACAGTCTTGACTGTTCCTACTCTGTTAATTTTATATTCGATAATTATGTATGTAGGAAATAAAATTATTTATTTCCTACATTTTGCACACAAAACTAGTTAAATTTTAATTAACTGCTTAAACCTTGTAATAGAAACCATTTGTAATAATGTAGAAAATTATTACAATTAAAAATATCTATAAAAATAAAAAATAATTTTAGGCTTAAATTTAACGCTAATTTGTTAAATTCCCCATTGCATTATAGACTTTACAAAAAAGCCTAAATATATTCCAACTTCAAAAACATATCACAAAACTTAAGAAATTAAATAAATATGCTCATTGGATTGATTTTGTAAAGACAAATGTTTGTAAAATATGATTTAAAGTATTCATTCGTAATTAAGATATTTTTTAATTGCTCTTAGAGCTAACAAATAACTATCAAGACCAAAACCTGAGATCTGACCTATTGATACTGCTGAAATATATGAATGATGTCTAAAATCTTCTCTTGCATAAATATTTGAAAGATGAACCTCAATCACAGGTGTATTAGTCGATTTTATGGCATCATGTAATGCAATGCTAGTATGACTATAAGCAGCAGCATTAAGGATGATTCCAGAAAATCCTTTTTCACTAGCTTGTTGAATACTATCAATCAAAACCCCTTCGTGATTGCTTTGTATAAAGTCTACCTCCATGTCTAGTTGTACTGCTGAATCGGATATTTTTAATTCTATTTGCTCAAGAGTTAGATTACCATAGATTGTAGGCTCTCTTTTGCCTAAAAGATTTAAGTTAGGGCCATTGATAATAAGTATTTTCATTATTAAAATTTATCCTTGAACAACATTGCTGCGTACATATCAGAAGCGAGCTTTTTATCTCCACTCACTTTTGCAAGTTCAAATTCCATTGTACTTAATTGTTGATTATCAGGATCAATCTCTGCAAGTTTTTTAAGATATTCATCTGATTTTAAGTATTCTTTTTTAAAAACATGTAGCTTTATCAAGCTTAAATATGTATCACTATGAAAATTATCTATTGATAAAACTTTTTGATATAGTTGTTCAGCTTTATCTATATTTTTTTGATTTAAAGCAATACTAGCTAAATTATGAAGTGAGTCAACTTCTAGATCATTCAATGAAATTAACTCTGTAAATATCGTTTCTGCTTTGTCTAGGTCTTCGATAAAACTATAACAGCAAGCTATGCTATATTTGATTGATGATTTTGATTCTATTTTTAAAATTTGATAATAAATTTCAATTAATTTTTCGGTTAATGTTATTGAATCCTCATTTAAAGAGCCTTTAAACTTTTCTTTTCTAATATCTTCTAATAATATATACAATTTATCTTGTGAGTTTTTTTCAAAATAAATAGGTGTAATTGTTTCTAATAAATTTACTAAACTAGTATTATTTAGATATGAAATAAAAGATTTCAGTGTGTTTTCTAATAAATCTAATTCTCCTGTTTTAGAATATATTGAAGCTAAGTCATGATAAAGGTCTATGTTATCAGGTGCTTCCTTAATAGCTCTTTTTAAATAAGTCAATGAATTATATAAATCACCTTTTTTAAAATAAATGTTAGAAATAATTGATAAGGGCTTCCAACTAACTGAGCCTAGATCAAGAGCTGAAAAAAGATGCTGATCTCTAAGGCTAAGAGCTTGATGATAATACTTTATTGCTTGATCATTATTGTTAGATTTTAATTCCAAATTACCATACAAAAACCAAAAATCAGGTCTTTTGGCAAGATAATTAGTAAACAATTCAAATTTAGATCTTGCTTCTTCCTTCTTATCCAATATGATTAAAGCATCAAGAATATTGACTTGTGACATTTCAAAAATATTTTGATATTGATGTCTTAAAGACACATTTTGCTTATTTTCTAAAATATTAAGTGTATTTTCAGAAAAATATAATACTTTATCAAAATTATTTTCATCTTTATAATTTTCAGCAAGATAAAAACTATTTAGTGGATCGGTTGGATCTTGGTCAAACATTTTTTGTAATATTAGCCTATTCCTTACAACCTTATTTTTACTAATAACAGCTTTATTGGTATATCCATAATGAATAAGCTCTATTTCTCGAATATTTTCAGAATCAAGTAAATCATTGTTAATAATAGGATATTCGTGTATAGCTCTAATATATCTAATATCTTTATTATTTGGTAATATTCTTACAACATAATGCTCTTGCTTTTCATCCATATTATTTTTATCAATATGGTTTATTATTCTCGGTAAATATACTTTTGTTTTATCAAGATTTGTTAGAATAGCTTTTACTTTTTCGCTTGATGATTCTGATAAGCATTCGTCAGCATCAAGCATCAAAACCCAGTCCATTGTTGCATGTGACATTAATTCATTACGAGCATGAGCGAAATCATCATTCCATTTTGTATGGAAGATTTTTACTCCTGAGTCTTGAACTAATTTAACTGTCTTATCAACAGATCCTGTATCTAATATTATTATTTCATCCGCAATTTTTTTTACGCTTCTAATAGCTTTTTCAATGCTATTTTCTTCATTTTTTGTCAAAATACATACACTTAAGGTTGCTGTTTTTTTTGTGTCTGTATTCTTTGTTATTTGTTCAATAAAATTATAAGTATTTGGATCAATATTTATTTTGATTGGATTATTTAATTGTTCATCTGTCATTAAATCTATAACTTTTAGACTTTCTTTTGCTCCTGTATGTTCAGGCATTAAATAAACTATTTTTTCAAAAACTCTTTGTGCTAAATCATAATAAGACATTTTATATAAAATAATACCTAAAAGATTAGTATAATCTTCATTATTAGCATCTATATTTAAGCTAGTAATAATAAAGCTTAGAGCTTTTGGTAGGTCAGATTTTGTCATCATAATATTGGCTAAATAAAAATTAAGGTTGGCATTTTTAGGATCTATATCAAAAGCTTCTTGCAAAACTTTTAATGACTCATCAAATTTACCATTAGTTAATGCTTGTAAACCTTCAAGCACTTTATTATTAAAATCTTTTTGCAAGTCACGTTTGATTGGCTTGCTTTTTAGCTCATTCAAATTGTCTTTTATTATGTCATTAATTTTGACCCAAGTGTATTTATCTAAAATTGATTTCGAAGCATTTTTGGCTAAATTATCATAAATATCTTGATCTATTTGATAAGCTTTTCTGAGTGTTACTCTCAAGTCTATTGTATCTATATCAGCCCAGTATGGAAAATCAATAGTTTCATTATTTTCTATTTTTT
>JACMQJ010000386.1 GCA_014377055.1 Candidatus Sericytochromatia bacterium | reverse complement strand
TCAGCCTCAGCCCCATTTGTTGCAACACTAGTTGACGTAACAGGATTAGTCATTTATTTTTCTATAGCCAATGTAATTTTAAAAGGTATTTTATTGTAATTAGCTCTTGAACATTGCAAGTCTATTAGCTTTTTTATAAAAAAGAAAATTTTTTAATTTAGAAATTCTTAAAAAAATTGATAATTCATCAATTTTTTGATATTATATATTATTCATATACTCAAGTAAAATTGGTTTGCAGTTTTTTGCAAAGAGGATTGAGACGCATCTCAACCCGAATAAAGTTTTAATTTTGTAAACCAATTTTGAACAAGTATATTTAAGATTTGATATGTTACAAAGAGAGTTTGATAAAAACCATAATGAAAAAAATTACAAGTTTATTACTACTTACACTAGTATCTTTTACTCTGAGTTGTAATAACTCTGATAAAAATACAACAAATAATTTGGATGTAAAATCAAAAGATAAGCTTACTCTAAAAGCAACACCAAAACCATCTGCTAGTGTTTATCCTGAAACATTTCATCCTGGATACAAAACAAAATTACCTGATGGTGGTATTTATAAAAATAAGCAAATAATTTTTACTGCTCCAAAAGAAACTTATCTTGAAACAATTTCAGATAAATTTATTGACTATACAAATTATTATACAAGTACAGGTATGAGTGAGGGTTTGGCAAAAATAAATAAAACTAAATCTGTTTATGTTGGCAAAGGTCAAAAAATAATTATTGATAATGTTAGAGAGTTACCGCCAAATCCCAAAACTATAGTTCAACCAAAAAACTTTGAAGCGAGAGGCCTGTACATAACTTATACAGTTGCAGGTGGTGGCTATATTTTTAAAATAGCCAAAGAAATGAAAAAATTAAATATGAATACTATGATCATTGATGCCAAAGATATGGATGGTCATTTGTCATACAAATCAGAAGTACCTCTAGCCAAAGAAATTGGTGCTACTGGAAAATATCCACCGATCAGAAATCTAAAAAAATTAGTTGAAATGCTACACAAAGACGGTTTTCATGTAGTTATGAGGCAAACGTTATTTCATGACGAGTTAATGGGTGCAAAAAAACCTCAATATGCACCAAGATCAAAATCTAATGGTGGGCCTTGGAAAGAATCAAATCGAGTTGTTTGGGTAGATCCATCAAACAAAATAATACAAGATTATCATTTAGCAATTTCTAAAGAACTCGCTCAAATGGGTGTTGATGAAATTCAATATGATTATGTGAGATTTCCAGCATGGGGTAATACCAAAGATGCAAAATATGGTTTTGATGAAACAAAAATCAAGAAGCATGAGATCATAACTGGCTTTTTAAAAAGACAAAGAGAAAATCTTGCACCATACAAAGTTTTAATGTCAGCAGATGTTTATGGAGTTGTAGCTTGGGATCAAGATGTAGATATGAATATTACTGGGCAAAAAATAGCTGATATGGCAAAATATCTGGACATATTATCACCTATGCTTTATCCTTCACATTTTTTCCCACCATTTGACGGATTTTCTGTTCCAGGCTCTCAACCTTACCATTTTTTAAATTCAGGAGTCAAGAGAACACGTAATAAAACCTTGGGGACAAATGTAACCATAAGACCTTGGATTCAAGCTTTTACATGGAGAGCACCAAACTATAGCCCTGATTATGTTTATCAGCAAATCAAAGCAACTAATGATGCTTATTCTGCAGGTTGGTTATTATGGAATGCTGGCAATGAATACAAAATAGCCTTTCAAGGAATTAGTAAATTTAAAAATAAGTATCCTAATCAAGCAAATTTAGATAAGCTATTAGCTAAAAGTGCTGATAAAGGATTAATGGGTGAAAAGAAAAAAGAAGAGGTTGTTGCAATAACAAAAGTTACCAAGGAAGATAACAAAAAAGTAGTGGACAAAAATGTTAATACAAATGTAAAAATTGATAATAAGTCTAAGTCACCAGAACCTATTGAGTCAACAAAAATAGATAATAAAAAGGAAGTCAAAGTAGAAACTGAAAAAATGAAAGCTAAAGATATAAAAACAGAAACCAATAATACAGAAAAAGCTAATAAAACTGAATTACCTAATTTAAGTGGGTCTTCAGCAAAGTAGTAAAAAAGGTTTTAGACATGAATTGTACGAATTAAGAATAATAACCATAGATTAGCCTCTATCAGAATAAAATAATAACATCTCAAAAATCACTAAATTATAATTTAGTGATTTTTATGTTAACTTTTGGTAAATTAATATCAAAATGATTAGCCTTATCCAATCATCTATATTAAAATGAGTAAGAAGTTTGTTTCAAAAAGTATCCTATTTTATCTAAATTTAAGATTACTGATATTACTAATAATAGAATGAAATAAAAAATTTATCTTTACAAAACTTAATTAAGAGATGTAAAATAGGATTAGGTATTTAAAACTTAATTTTGGGCGTGTTAACATTTTGTAATCTGGGTTATGGTCTAGGTGACTTTTGCTACAAATCTTATGTGTGTGTTATCACTGAGATAAAAGCCCAAAAGAGAGATAGTTAGATACATTAGGTTATTGACTAAGAAGGGATTGATATAAATGTCAGAAAAATTGATTATCAGAGGTGGTTCACCTTTAAGAGGTGAAGTAACAGTATCAGGAGCAAAAAATTCAGCTCTAGTTATACTGGCTGCTTCAATACTATCCAAACAAGATATTCACCTAGAAAACGTTCCCCAATTAACAGATGTGTATACAATATGTGATTTATTAAGATTTCTTGGTGCAGATGTCAAGGACGACAAAAACTCATTTACTATTAACGCAAAAAATTTAGACAAAAATGTTGCTCCTTACGAATTGGTAAGTAAAATGAGAGCGTCATTTTTTACACTTGGACCTTTACTAGCTAGATTTGGTGAGGCAAGAGTTCCACTACCAGGTGGTTGTGCTATTGGTTCAAGACCCGTTGATATTCACTTAAAAGGTCTCAAAGCTTTGGGGGCAGAGGTTAGTATTGAACACGGATTAGCTATAGTTAAAGCTGATAAATTAATAGGAAACAAAGTATATCTTGATTTTCCAAGTGTTGGAGCTACAGAAAATATTATTATGGCTGCTTCACTCGCTGAAGGTACAACCATTATTGAAAATGCAGCTAGAGAGCCAGAAGTTATTGACTTAGCTGATTTTCTAAACTCTATGGGTGCAAGAATACATGGTGCTGGTTCACCAACTGTTATTGTTCATGGTGTTAAAGAATTAGGTTCGACTAAACATAGTATTATCCCTGATAGAATTGAAGCTGGTACATTTATGTTAGCAGCAGCTGCAACTCATGGAGATGTAATTGTTAATTTTGCTCAAGAAAAAAGATTAGAATCATTAATAAGCAAAATGGTTGAAGCTGGTGTTTCTATCGAAATACTTTCACAAAACAGATTAAGAGTTAATGCTACAAATAGTATGCTTAGAGCTGTTGATATTAGAACAATGCCTTATCCTGGTTTCTTTACTGATTTACAATCTCCAATGGTTTCGTTTTTATGTGTTGCTAGAGGGACAAGTATTGTTTACGAAACAGTATTTGAAAATAGGTTTATGTATATAGACGAATTAAATAGAATGGGTGCAAATATCAAGACTGAGTCAAATCTTGCTATTATCAAAGGTGTTCCATCATTATCAGGTGCTCCTGTTAACGCAACTGATCTTAGATCAGCTGCTGCTCTTGCAATTGCTGGATTTGCTGCTGACGGTGAAACATCAATTGGTGAGCTGTATCATCTTGATAGAGGATATGAGCATTTTGAAGAAAAATGTAGAGGTATCGG
>JACMQJ010000385.1 GCA_014377055.1 Candidatus Sericytochromatia bacterium | reverse complement strand
TTATCTATACCTAAAACATCTGTAGTTGATAAATCTGTTTGACAATAGTCGCAAATAACAATTTTATGAGTCTCTATAAAATTAGGCTTCTCTACCATATTTAAAGTATTACCTTCATGACCTAATTGACCACCACTCTTATTGTTACTTTGCGATTTTGGTATCTTTTTGAAAACATCACTAGAAGGAGGCTTACTACTATTTTTACTTGTTAAGGATAATTTGTCCTTTAGACTTGAGATTTCTTCCAAAAGAACTGCCACCAATGCTTTTAAATCTGAAACTTCTTGTTCTAAATCTTTTATTCGTTGCTTTGAATCTATTTCTAACATCTCATTAGTATAAATCAAATATATAACTGTCAAAAGCTTTATTTCTTTATACCTAATTAGTTACTTATTTTTTATAAACCCTTCCACATAGAACCTGACGGGCTTGTCCTCAGGATGAATGATGACAAATTATTGTTAATGACAAATCCTGATAGTAAGAGTATAATTTGAATTACTATTTATCGTAGTATCTTTAATAAAATGATAGCAACAATAGAAAAGCTTGAAATAGAAACTATCTTTGTTGTAAATAAGACTTTTCATTATAAATTAAAGAAGTGGCTTGAATGTAAGAGTTAATAATATATTTGGAGTTTGGGCGGGACTCCTGAGGCTTAAAGTAATAGGTAGCTATATGCTTGCTTCAAGAATCCACGTGGCTGTTGAGCCTATCTAATTGTGGACTTGCCCATTGTGAGCGTCAACTTTTCTAACATTTCATCTATTACTTTGCTCTCAGACTGTAGCTTTTCGATGGTTGACTCAGGTAAATTGTTGCTAATAGTATTTTTCAAAGATGATTTATCTTTAACAAAAGAAATATTTTTTCTGTCTTTTTCTAATATAGGGCTTAAATTATCAACATCAAGATTAGTAATTTCACTTTTTAATGATGTTGGTTTACTATTGGCTGTTTTGAATAATTTTTCAAAGAATGTAGAAGTTTCAGGGCTTTCAGTTTGATTATCGGCTGAATTTACTAAATTGTATCTTTCATTTTTTTCGTTAGCCTTTTTTTCAGCATGTATATATCCAGAAACAAAATCAAGACCAAGATTATTAATAGTCATATTTTTAGTTAATCCTTTTATTAAAAAATAATAGTAGAAAAATCAGTTACTTTAATTCTATAATAAAATAATCACAAATGATATAAATAATTACTGATTAGCAATAATAATTATTTTACATAATTTTATATTTTATTAGTGTAACTTATGTTTGGTATACCAAACTATATGATATAATAAATTTATTATGGCTAAAGATATAAATAAATGAATACACAATCCAGTACTGATAACGACCTAACTCATTCTATGGTTCATTATCTTTTTGCTATTCATAAACTTAAAGACAAAAATGGTTATGCTAGAGTAACTGATGTAGCCAAAGAGATGTGTCTAACTAAAGGTAGTGTTTCTATTGCTCTTAACAATTTAAAAAAGAGAGAGTTAGTTATTGAAGATGAGAATAAATTTTTTTCTCTCTCAGAAAAAGGTCATCAACAAGTACATTATATTCTTAGCTCAAGAACACTGTTGTATTATTTTCTAAAAGATTTTATTGGTGTTAGTCAAGAGTCAGCTCACAAGGACTCTTGCTTAATAGAACACTTGATCAGTAATGAAACTAGAGAGAAGTTTTTTGATTTTATGAAAAATATTACCAGCGATCAAAATAAACAAATTAAAGATGTGCTAAAAATTAAAACTGATTTAGATCTTAATAAATTTAATAATTCAACTGATTTTATCGAAGTACAAAGCGGTAACAGTTATCTTTTACACGGAGAAAATAATCAAGGATGATTAACATTGAACCACTCAAAACATTGACAATTAATAAAAGTAATAGGCTATTATCACAAATTAAAATAGGTGAAAAAGTAACTATTATTAGCTTTATGAAAGACTTAGAAACAAAAAGTACTCTGATAAGTATGGGAATCTTACCAGGTGACGAATTAGAAGTAATTAGTAAATCTATTTTTGGTAGCCCAATATCATTTAAGCATGGTCAGAATAACTTTTTTGCCTTACGAAGTAATCAAGCAAAATTGATAGAAGTCAAATAATATTGGATTAAAAAATAAAATTTCATGAAAACATTTTTACTTATAGGTTTCCCTAATTCGGGTAAATCTACTATTTTTAATCTCCTTTCAGGCAAGTCAAGAAAAGTTTCTAATTATTCTGGAATAACAGTTGACACTGGTGTTGCTGAATTAAAAAGCAATTTTGAAAACGAAGAAAAAATAAGGATTATAGACTTACCAGGAATATATAATTTATTACCAACAAGTATTGATGAAGCAATTACAGTTTCGACTATTCTTAATTTAAACAATAAAGTAAAAGAATTTAATCATGTGATAATGATTATTGATACATCAAGATTTGATGCTAGTCTAGCTTTGGCTTTATCAATGAAAGATGTATTGGGTGATAATATTTCACTATTAATCAATAAGAGTGATTTACTATATAAGAACAAAAATGTTGATGTAAAAAAACTTGAATCTCTAACAGGATTAAAAGTGTTAATTTGTTCAGCTCAAAAAGATGATAAAACAACTGAAAAAGAAATTGATATGTTTTTAAGACAAAAAAAATCTGATGAATCTCTAAAACCTATAACAGCAATACCTCTAAATAATCAAGCTATTAGCTACTTTCCTTTTAAAGTAAGTGATTTTTCATCAATAGAAATTATTGACGATGAAGAAAAGATTTTAGATAAAATATATTCTTTTCAGATGCAAGCCAGAAAAATAATCCAAGAGATTACAATGGGAAATAATCTTGAAACAGTTCAAACTACTTATAGAATAGACAAAATACTACTCCACCCATTCTTAGGGGGAATTTGTTTTTTTGCAATTTTCTTTCTAATTTTTCAATCTCTTTACACTTTTTCGGCTCCATTAATGACTTTGATAGAAAGTTCTGTAAAAATATCAGGAGATTTTGTTGGTAGTCATTTACCTGATGGCTTATTCAAAAGCTTAGTAGTTAATGGTATTTTTGCTGGGGTTGGTGGAGTACTAGTATTTTTACCTCAAATTGCGATACTTTTCTTTTTACTTAGCCTTATGGAGCAATCAGGTTATATTGCTAGAGCTGCATTTATTACTGATAAAATAATGTCATACTTTGGTCTTAATGGCAAAGCTTTTTTGCCATTTCTTTCAGGTTTTGCTTGTGCTGTGCCTGCAATAATGTCAACTAGGACTATACATGATCGTGGTGAAAGAATGGCGACATTAATGACTATACCACTAATAACTTGTAGTGCTAGATTACCTGTTTATATATTGCTAATAGGTACTTTTATACCTTCATATAAGATATTAGGTATTCTTGATAGTCAGGCAATGGCTTTATTTTTTCTATATTTTCTTGGTAGTGTTTTTGCTTTATTTATGGCAAAGATTTTTAGATTATCTTTTTTTAAAAGTAAATCAAAATCATTTTTTATAGAAATGCCCATCTATCAAAAACCAAAACTTAAAATTGCCTTTAGACAAATGTTTCGTCAAGCCAAGGTCTTTTTAAAAAAGGCTGGAACAACAATTTTTGCTTTATCAATTATCATTTGGTTTTTATCAAGTTTTCCAAGAATAAATCTTGATGATTATAAAAATATTAATGATAAACAAATTGCTTCAATTCAGCTAGAAAAATCAGTTATTGGCAATATAGGAAAATTTATTGAGCCTGCAATCAAGCCACTAGGATATGATTGGAAACTTGGCGTAGGGATCATTATTGCTTTTGGTGCAAGAGAGCTTTTTGTTTCTGGAATGGGGACAATATATGCTCTTGGTGATGTTGATGAAAACTCTAAATCACTTAGGGAAAGATTACGATTAGAAAAAAATCCTGAAACGGGCTTACCTGTTTTTAATACAGGAGTAGTATGGTCTTTGCTTGTATTTTTTGCTTTTGCCTGTCAATGTATCAGTACTTTGGCTATTGTAAAAAAAGAAACAGGAGGTTGGAAATGGCCTATAGTAATGTTTTCTTATATGACTTTTTTAGCTTATGTTGGTGCTTTTCTTACTTATCATCTAATAAATAGTTACATTTAGGTTTATCATTTGCAAAAAATATTTAGTAATTATTCACTTTGGCTTTCTATTATTCCTTTTTTAATATTTATAGTTTTTAGCTTGATAATTTTTTCTAATTGGCTAGTAATAAATAGAGCCAAAGGCTTGACTTTTGATGATGTTGCTCAGATCAAAGAAAATAAGGTTGGTTTAGTTTTGGGAACAATTAAAAATTTAGAAAATGGTCGAATTAATCTTTATTTTAAATATAGAATGGATGCAGCTGAGCTATTATTCAAACAGGGCAAAGTTAAATATTTAATTGTTAGTGGTGACAATAGTCATGAAGGTTATAATGAACCCTTAGATATGAAACAAGATTTGATGAGTAGAGGTATCCCCGAAGATAAAATTTTTGCAGACTATGCAGGCTTTAGGACGCTTGACTCAATAGTTAGAGCAAAGGAAATATTTCAACAAAACTCATTTACTATTATTTCTCAAAAATTTCATAATGAAAGAGCTATTTTTATTTCTCAAGCCAAAGGCTTTAATGTTATTGGTTTTAATGCTCAAGATGTTAATAAAATAGATGGTCTAAGTGTTCAAATAAGAGAATATTTAGCCCGTGTAAAAGTTTTAATTGATATTTATATTATTAATCAGCAACCTAAATTTTTAGGTGAAAAAATAAAAATAAAATAATAATAATTATAATCATTTCCAGAATTTTTACTTATAAATCAACAATTATATTTAAATCTATCGTAAGAGTGCGTATGCAATACGCCCCTACAACTGTTTATATTACTATATTTAAGACTTAACTTAATGCCATTGAGCTATGTCTCAATCCTCTTAGATAATATTAAAATTTGCCTACTAATTACTTTTTAGTATATTATCTATCTGTCAAACAGATTTTTATACAAGGTTCACAAATTGAAGTTTAATATTGTTTTAGTTACACCACAAATACCGCCTAATACAGGTAACATAGTTAGACTATGTGCTGCAACAGGTTCTATATTGCATTTGATCAAGCCTTTAGGATTTTCTATTGATGATCGTTATCTAAAGAGAGCAGGTCTTGATTATTGGGAATACGTTGAAATAAAAACATACGAAAACATGGATAATTTTTTGCAAGAAGCTGATCCTAATAAATTTATTTTTCTTAGCTCAAAAGTAGAAAAAAAGTACTGGGATCATAAATTTCAAGATGGAGATTATTTGATATTTGGTAGTGAAACAACAGGTATTCCTCAATATGTATCCGAAAAATATCCTGAAAAATTTTACACTATACCCCAATACAATGATCATGTAAGATGTCTGAACCTATCTAATTCAGTTTCGATAGTATTATACGAAGCTATTAGGCAAAATAATTTGAGCTTCTAAATAAGATTTAGCCACGAATGAGGCGAATAAACACAAATAAGATATTAAAAAATTATTATCTTAATCTGTATTCATCTGTGTCATCTGTGGTTAAAATATCTTCATTTATAAGACACTTATGCAATTAAAGTTTTGTCCAATCAAATATAGATTCAAATTTACCATTTTTTATGATTGTAGGATAAACCTTATTTGAGCCTTGATGATTTTTTGTAGAAAAACTTAACTCATTACCATCACCCAAATCTAAGCTTGTTGTATTTTCAAAGGCTGGAATTAATGCTTCTTTGTCTAGAGTAGGCATTTTTTTCATTACTTCAATTAATGCTTTAGTCGCAAGGTATCCTTCCAAACTAACAAAATTAGGTTTTGATTGGGCATAATATTTTTTTAGATTTGTATTATATTCTTTAATTACTGGAAAATCAGAATTTGGATTAGGAACAACCTGTGTCACAATAACACCATTACCCTTTAAGCCCAACAATTCATTTAATCTATCTGAGCCCACAAATGAAACATTCATAAACATTGAATTATGATTACTATCTTTTGCTTTTTGGATAAAAGCGGCACATGGTGCATAAGTTCCAACCATAACTACTACTTGTGGGTTTTTAGAAAAAACTTTTTTAAAGCCTTCATCTATGTCAGTTGTATTTCTTTTATAAGATCCACTAGTCAAGACGCTTAAACCTCTCTTTTTTAGAGCTTCTTGTGTGGCTTTAAAAACACCTCTTCCATAAGTATCATCTTGATAGAAAACAGAAACACTTTTTTTGCCTAATTTATCAACAGCACCCTTTAAAAAGGTTTCAACTTCTTGTCCATAACTAGCTCTATAGTTTATGATATAAGGATGAACTGGATTTCTTAATCTTTTTGCACCAGTAAGAGGAGCAATTAGAGGTAATTTTTCTCTTTTTAAAAGTGATTTGATAGCCATTGTAGTTGGAGTACCTACATCACCTAGTAAACAAAATACTTTATCTTTTTTGGATAAATTATAAACATTAATAATTGCTGTATCTGGCTCATATTTGTCATCTCTAGCAATAATTTTTAATTTTTTACCTTTGATTCCACCTTGTTCATTAACTAGATTTATATAAGAATTAGCACCTTCCAAAAAACTAGTCCCCAAAAAAGAATTTTTACCTGTTAGAGCAGTTGACATACCTATTTTTAAATCTGTATCAGATGATGTATTTTCAGCAAAAGAAGATGTAGTCAAAGAAAGCGTTAATACTGTTGCTATACTTAAAGCATTATTTATAAAATTTTTCATTTTTAATAGACCTTTATTTTTAAGAATTTTCTTCAGGATTTTTTTCATCCATAATTTTGTTTAAGTGATCCATCATTAGGTTAAAACTTTTTGCAAGCTCACCAATCTCATCTTTTGTTGTTACTTTTACTTTAGTACCTAAGCTAAACTTAGCGATAGTTTTTGTTGCTTTTGTTAGCTCTATAACAGGGTTAATTGATTTTCTAACGATTAAAATAACTACAGCAAATGCAATCAGATTTAATATAGAAATCAAAATCAAAAATACCATGGCTGTGTTCTTTTTGCCTTGAAACTCCGCTTGATACATTTCAGCAGCTTTATTTGCCTCATCTGATAATGATTTATTATTGTTAATTACATATTTTACAGCATAAGCAAAAAGATCTTTATCTTCTTCAAAGGCAATTGTATCAGAATCCAAAACGATTGTTACATTTGCATTTACATGCTCCCAAATATCTTTTACTTTTTCTAATTGTACTTTGAGTTCAGGAGATGCAGCTTGTATACCCTTTTCAGCGGAGCCTTCGATTAAATCATCAATTTCTTTCTCATCCAAATCTAAAGATGTTTCTAGATCTTTTCTAGCTGAGACTTCACCTCTATCAATTAAGAGTACGTTTTTTGCTATCTGCTGACTGATTACTCTTAATTTACTCGCTTGTGCTGCTGCTGACCCATAAGAAACTTGAGTTTGAATCAATGAAAAGATCAAAACTACTGTAACAATGTTAAAAATAAGCATTAATAAGACGCCTGCACCTATTTTGTTTAAAAGGCTTTTAGAAAAAAAATCCATTGATTTTATCCTTCCCAGAGAAAAAATATTTTTACGTGTATTCAAATAATTATATAGCCAAAATATTTTTTATAAAAGTCGATAAGCAAAAAACACACAGAAAACACACAATAAAAACACAATAAATTCACAAAAATATTCTGAAATAAAGGTATCATCTAATAGAAGTATATAGATTTGTTAAATTTTTGATATGCTGTTATTGAAACATTAGTTTATTATAAATATTTTTTGAGAAAAATTTCATGATTTTATCGCTACCAATATTAGAAAAAAATTATAAAATAGAGATGAAAATTGGCAGCGGTGGTATGGGTGACGTTTACCTAGCTACTGACAAGCGTCTTGATAGACCTGTTGCCATAAAAATACTTAAATTGAAAGAAATAGGTAGCTATGAACTTGAAAATTTTGTTGAAAAATTTCAAGTAGAAGCAAAATCTATTGCTAAGTTAATGCACCCCAATATAGTTAGTATTTATGATTTTGGCGATGAAGATTCACAATATTACATGATTATGGAATATTTAGAAGGTAAAACCTTATCCAAGGTTGTTCATGATACCAATCAGAAATTTCCTGCATCAATGATAGCTAGTATTGCTTTTCAAGTTTGTAATGCTCTTGAATACGTTCATGAAAATAAGATTATTCATAGAGATATAAAGCCTGATAACATTATTCTTTCCAAAAAAGGAATTGTCAAATTAACTGATTTTGGTATAGCTAAGATGAATTATGATAAGGTAATCGAAAATAATGAGTTACCCGACCTAGTCTTAGGTAGTATTATTTATTCTTCACCTGAACAAATAAAAGATGCTTCATCCATAGATCATCGTGCTGATATATATTCCTTAGGCATAACATTATATGAATTAGTTTCAGGAAGAACTCCTTTTGGTTCTTCAAATGTTTCTGATGTAATAACCAAGATTTTTACAGAAGAACCTAGATCTCTAAAAATTTTTTCACCAGATCTACCTGATTTACTAAATAATATTATTGTTAAAGCAATTGCAAAAGATCCAATGATGAGATTTCAAAATGCCAAAGAGATGAAAGAAGCTTTAATGCCTTTATTGGAAAAAGAAGTTATTGAAAGTAAAAGTTATTCCAACTTAGAAAATTTATCTAATTCAACTTCTATAGATATAAAGAATAACCCTATTGCTGAATCAAGTAATAGAAATACATTACTCTTAAAAAATACTCTATTTAATAAAGAAAAAGAGTCGTTAAAACTTACCAATAATATTTCAGAAATAAATCCTAATCTTACTGTAACACTTACTAAAATGAGTGATGTAATAAAAAACTTTTCTTGGATCTCATCAATCATTCATAACTGGAAAAGTATTTCTATAAATACAAATAAAACTAGGCAAGTTATTGAAAGTCTAACTGAAAGAAGCATCTATGGTAAGTCTTTTACAGGAGTTTGTATTTTTAATAAAAACACCTTTATTTTCTTATACGATGGATACATAGTTGGAGCTTTGGATTCTCTTAATAAAAAAGTTGGAGATAATGTTATATCAAGCCTACCAGATATTTGTGAAAATATAGAAGCAAAATCTAACGACATTGAAGATGATTATTCATCTATTATTTTGTATAACTTGGCAACTTATGGAAATAAGATAATCAGTGACTTAGAGCCAGAAACAACGGACTTGTTAGGGGTTATTGATCACCTATCTTTTGATGAGGATTTTACAGGGTATATTGTTTGTAGCTCAAAATCCTTAAAAAAATCTAAGACATACAATATTTTACACGTAGAAGATGACAAAATAGCTCAAGTCAT
>JACMQJ010000384.1 GCA_014377055.1 Candidatus Sericytochromatia bacterium | reverse complement strand
TTTTTGATCTTGATGCTGTTAAAAATGATCCCGAGTTAAGAACTAAAATAAGCAATTTTGTTTCTTTATTATCAACTGGAGACAAAGCTGCTTTGGCTTATACCCAGAATATTTTTGATAGAAAACCACCTTTATCAACAGAAAAGATAAAAGATGTTTTTGATAAATTAACTTCGATGATGAATACAAGTTATGATCCAAAAGTAGGAAATACAAAAGAGCTTGTAATCTCAGCCTTACATGACGTATCTATGCCATCAGATATATCTCAAGAGGGTATCGGTACATGTGTTGGTACATCAATACAAATACAGCTTGCTATCAGAAATCCAAGTGAATATCTTAATATGCTTGATACTCTAGCTCAAAATAAAATTTATACATCTATTACAGGTGCAAATATACCTCCAAACTTCACTTTTACTGACGAAGGAATAGAAAAAAACCTTGATACAGGTAGAACCATCTCAGCCAAAATAATGCAAAATGCAATTATGGATTTTTCTGATATGAATACACGAGATTTTAATAGTGCTAAAGGTGATGGCGGATTAAATTATATACAAACTGTCAAAGGTCTGAAAGAAATAGTTAATACAAATGTAGAAACAAGTTATGTTTGGGATTATACACCTGAGCAATTGATCAATACGCTAAAAAATTCTAAGCCTGATAGAAGTAATCCTATTGAAATATCAATGTCTTATGAACCTAATGGTAGAGATAGCATTCATTCTGTTAATGTTATTAATATTTCTGATAATCAAGTAACTATAGTTAATCCTTGGGGAAGAGAAGAAACTTTTCCCAATGATGAGTTAAATAAAAGAATTCTTTCTGTAAGTGCTCCTGTTAATACTGATAGAGGAGTTATAAAAGTGAATGTTACCGATCAAGTATTAAAAAATAAGATAGCTGATAATAATACAAAATTAGATGCCTTAAAAAATATTTCTGTTGAACAAAAGATTGAAATAGTACGTAATATTACATCTGGTTGGGACGGTAATAAATTTTCTATAAAATCAGACATACCACAAAGTGATAGAATTGTTGTTATCAATATTTTGGATGATTTGCTAAAACAAGGAACTGCTCAAAATAATGTTTGGTTACCTCGATTAAAGTTTTTTGCTCCTGATATGGCAGATTTTTTAAATAAAGTACAAGTTAATAATGAAACTTTTACTAAGTTAAGTACTAAACTTTTGTCTAATCAAACTTAATTAATAGATTATACTTTAAAAAATATTTTTACCTTACATTGACTATTTAGTACACATGGTTTATAAATCAATGTATAATCACATCTATCTTTTAGAATATTGCAAAAATTAACTATAAACTTAATTAATTTTTTGATAAATTTATTATTAGGAAGGTAACTCAATGGCGAAAACATCAAGCAAAAAAGTAGCAACTAATGAAATACAGGTTTTTGAAGAATTTACAGATGATGAAGTAAAAACAATCTATCATTATTCTGCCAGAACCCATTATCAAAGAGATGAAGTGGTTTTTAAAGAAAAGTCAACCGAAGCATCTTTGTATGTTGTTCTAAAGGGTAAGCTTGAAGCTATAGCATATACTTCTGATAAGAAAAAAATAATGTTATCAGCTATTGACGAAGGAGAAGTTTTTGGTGAACTTTCTTTTCTTGATGGCAAAGAGAGATCCGCTACAATCTTGGCTGTTAAGGATGTTGAGCTGTTACAAATCTCAAGGGATAGCTTTGAAAAATTAAGATTGGAGCATCCATCAATTGCCTCAAAATTAATTATGGATTTAGCTAGAGTAGTTAGCTTGAGATTAAGAAATGCAGATAAATTTATTGTTGATATTTTCCAAGTTATTAAGCAAGAAGGTGAAAGTGAATCTGTAGTTAAAGAAGATAAAAAGCCAAAAGCTATTTCTAAAACAGCAAAGGCAACAACTAAGGTAAATAAAGTCAAAGAAGTTGTTAAAAAAGCTGTTCCTGTTGCAAAATCTAAACCTACAAAAAAAGTTGAAGAAAAAAAAGTAACTCTAAAAGTAGCATCAAAAGCTAAAAAGAAATAAATCACTACTATGAACAATAAAAAGCCTTATAAAATATAAGGCTTTTTTAATTTAAATATAAATTGAGGATCTAAAACTGTAAATGATAAGTGTTGAAGAAGCTTCTTATATAATATTAAAAAATATTCTTAAGTTACAAACAATTTTAATTCCTACGATTAATTCGTATAAAGAAGTCTTACAAGAAAATATTTTGGCTGATAGAGATTATCCACCTTTTGATCGCGTAGCAATGGACGGAATAGCAATAAAATTTTTAACATGGGAACAAGGTGAGAGAAAATTTATAATTGAAGGTCTACAAAAAGTAGGTCAAGAGCCTCTAATAATATCAAAAAATAATAGCTGTATAGAGGTTTTAACAGGTTGTGTTCTACCTTTAGGATGTGACTGTATAATAAAAATAGAAGATATTAATATTGAAAATAATATAGCTATTATTAAAGACAATATTATTATTAAATCAAAACAAAATATTCATTTCTCTTCTTCTGATTATCAAAAAAATAATTTATTAATTAACAAAGGCACATTATTACTGACACCTGAAATATCAGTAATTGCATCTGTTGGCAAACAAAAGATTTTGATTACAAAAAAGCCAAAAATTGCTTTGATTGCCACAGGTGATGAGCTTATTAATCTTGATCAAGATTTAACACCTTATCAGATCAGAATGTCAAACATTTATGCCATATATAGTTTTTTGAAAAATGCTAATTATCCAGATGTCGAAATATTTCATATTATTGATGATCCAAAAATATTAAATCAAAAAATAAATAATATTTTGTCTAATTTTGATATTTTAATTAGTAGTGGTGGTATATCTATGGGTAAATTTGATTATTTACCAGATATTTTTAAACAAGTTGGTGTAAAAGAATTATTTCATAAAGTAAATCAAAAGCCTGGTAAGCCAATGTGGTTTGGAGTATCTACAAATAAAGCTGTTTTTGGTTTACCTGGAAATCCTGTTGCTTCATTAATTTGTTTTTACAAGTATATTTTACCTTTTTTGGATAAATCAATGTCAATTAATGAAAAAACAAGTCATGTTTATTTGGCTCAAGAT
>JACMQJ010000059.1 GCA_014377055.1 Candidatus Sericytochromatia bacterium | reverse complement strand
TGAACAAATAGCTCTAGTTTTACGTGGTGGACAAGTCAAAAAATTTAAAGTACAAAAATTATATGGTTTTGAAAAATTAACTAGAGTTGAAATAGAAGACGCAAGTGCTGGAGATATTGTTGCAATAGCAGGTCTAGAAAACGTCACTATTGGTGAAACTGTAGCTGATGCAAATAATCCTGTGGCATTACCAGCAATCGAAATAGATGAGCCAACTATGAGTGTCAACTTTATGGTTAGTACCTCACCGTTTGCAGGCAGGGAAGGTAAATTTGTAACTTCACGTCATATTAAGGATAGATTACAAAAAGAATTACTTTCTAATCTTGCTCTTAAAGTTGAAGATTCAAACTCAACCGAATCATTTAAAGTATCTGGTCGTGGTGAATTACATTTATCCATACTAATGGAAACTATGCGTAGAGAAGGTTATGAGTTTTCTGTTTCATCACCAGAAGTAATTTATAAAACTATTGATGGAAAATTATCAGAACCGTTTGAAGAATTAATTTGTGATGTTCCTGATACTTGTATTGGTGTAGTTATAGAAAAACTTGGTCAAAGAAAAGCTGATATGATTAACATGGAAAATATCACTGAAACATTGGTAAGGTTAACCTTTCATATACCAACTCGTGGTCTTATTGGTTATTCAAGTGAATTTAAAACTGATACCAAAGGTGAAGGCTTGATGAGTCACATGTTACATAGCTACACACCATATAGAGGAGATATTCGTAGACGTAAAAATGGAGCTATTATCTCAATTGAGTTAGGCGAAGCTATTACCTATTCATTATCAAATCTTGATGATAGAGGAATTTTCTTTGTTAATAATGGAACTCCAATATATGCAGGCATGGTAGTTGGTGAGCATAATAAAGATACTGATCTTGTCGTTAATCTTTCCAAAACAAAAAAACAAAGTAATGTACGTGCATCTGGTTCTGATGATGCTGCTAAGATTACACCTCCAAGAATTCTTACTCTTGAAGAAGCTTTAGACTGGATCAATAATGATGAGCTTGTTGAAATAACACCTCAATCAATTCGTTTAAGAAAAAAAGTCTTAGATGAAAATGAAAGAAAACAATCAGAAAAAAGAATAAAATCATCTATGATGGAAGCTGGAGTATAAATAAGGGTTTCTGAACAAGGAGTTTAAACTCCTTGTTATGTATAGATTTCATAAAAGCCTTACATCTTTAAAGATGTAAGGCTTTTACATTTTTTAATCGCTTGAAGAAGCACTTGTTTAATAAAATGTTATGTTTAACTTAACTTATAATTTACCAAAATAAGCAAGAAAAGATCATAAATATTCTATAATAGAATAATATGAGATAAATTTTTTGGTAGGGATAAGGTCAAGAATCATGAGTAAGGCAAATTTAACAAAATTAAGTATTACAGCAATTATCCTAATTTCATCGTTTAATTTAGCCTCGTGTGCAGGAAGAATAAAACCTTTAACTCAAACCACTCCAGTAAGCTCAACTAAGCCAGGTGATAATTTCTATAGTCCACCTTCTACAGACAATCTACCAGTTCCAACTATTCAACAATCCGCAGTTGCAAATGCAGCTCCAAATACTCAGTTAACAACTTTTAAAGTTGATCAATCATATCTTAGTAGTTGGCAAGCTAGAGGAATAGCTGTTAGTGGTGGCTTCATTTATTTAACTGCAGTTGATACAAGCTCACTTTTAAAAAGTGGAACTGTTATTAAAATGAATTCAAGTG
>JACMQJ010000383.1 GCA_014377055.1 Candidatus Sericytochromatia bacterium | reverse complement strand
TTTCTGATAGTGTAACAAGTTTTATTGACAGTATTATTAATAGAATAAAACCAACAGGTGGATGGTAATAAATATGCTAAATAACATTTCTAACACACCTCCTGTAAATACAAACTATAGTAACTCACCAGTTCAGGGAGCACCTACTGCAAATATAGGAACTAATAATCAGACTTTTCCTACTGATGGATTTAGCCCAAGTAATAATTATTCAACTCTTAACGCTGGAACAAATAGCTATCCAGTTAGCCAATTGATCGCAGAAGATACTGCAACAGCTGGAAAATTTAGTAAATTTTTTATGGGTAATTCAAGTTCGTTACTTAGAGTTGGTAGTAATTGGTTAGGAAAAGTTGTTTTAAACGCTATTGCGGGAGATATACCATTTATTACATCGTCAGCTAATGCAGCAAGAATATCAAACAATGTTACACTATGGGTCGGCAGAGCGGATCTTGTTCGTACAGGTATGAATCCAATACAAGCAATGGTTTTACAAGATGCTGGTATCAAAAATGCAACTGATTTATCAAGAATAACCAATCTATCTGATCAAGCTGTTTTAGCTCAATTGGCTAATGCAGCAGGTGCAAATAGAGGCATGAATGTAGGTATAACCCCAAATAATGTTAGTACTTGGGTTGCTTCATCACAACAACTTTCAAAATATTTTTAAGTAACTCATCCCCAGCCCTTCTCTTTTTGAAAGAGAAGGGAGTAAGAAATCCATCCTAGCCCTCTAATCCACCCTAACCCTCCTTTGCAAAGGAGGGGACAAGATAAAAGGAAGGAATAAGATAATAAGAAACAAAAACAGACAAAAATATAAAATGTCTATCAGATTAACCTGTTCCCCCTTTGCAAAGGGGGCTGGGGGGATTTTTCTTATATTTTTAAAGTAAGAGAAAATTTCATTTTATTTGCTTCTGTCATTAATTGATCTTCTAGTAAATTTGCCCAAGCTCTCATATATAAAATTACATCTTCCTTATTGTTGTGTATCAGAGGTTTTTTGTCTGCGGGGACATACTTTAAGATATTTGGACAAGATAATTTTTCAAGGTTAGCTATATCATCGGTTGTTAACCCCATATCAATCATTGAAGTAATAATGTGATCTATTGTATATCCACTAGTTTTACAATATTCTATGGTTTTATCTTCCCAATTACCTTCTTTTTCAAGCGCCAATCTGTGTATTTCGGCTTTGGATAATTTAGTAATAGTTTGGGCAAGATGTCCGCAATTACAACTACCCTGATGAGCCCACTGATAATAAGCTCCTTTTTCAAGTCTTTGTGCTGTATCTCTTAATGTTTCAACTAAATAAAAAGAAGGTTTTGCCATATTTAATACCTAATCTTGTTAATGATATTCATACAACTATTATATATCATAAAATTATCAATTAAACGAGTAGTTCGCCCTTGATTATCATAACGGTTTGACCTCCTATAAGTACTCTATTATGGATATTATCACTTAATTTAATCTTAATTTGCCCCCCTCTTTTAGAGGCTTGAAAAGCTAACATTTCTTTTTTATTTATTATTTTTGACCAATAAGGAGCAAGCATTGAGTAAGCTGAACCAGTCACAGGATCTTCATTTATACCATACCATGGAGTAAAATATCTAGCAAAAAAATCATATTTACCATGACCCTTTTCTGTAAGAATAATACCGCCAAGTGATGGAAGGCTAATCTTTTTAAGCTCATTAAAATCAGGCTCTACACTTGTTATATCTTCGACTTCAATAATTAAATTTTGGGCTTCTTTGGAAATAACAGCATTAATATAATTATCTATTTTTAATGCTTGTAATAAGCTATAAGGTAAATCATATTTTTCAGCATGATAGAGAGGAAAGTTTAGCCAAATCCATTCATTATCTTTTTTTGCAGAATGAGTACCTGATAAGGTTTTAAAATATATTTCTGGATTATTATTTAAAAATTCATTAAAAATTAACGATGAAGTTCCAAGAGTTCCATGACCACACAAATTAACTTCTGCTGTTGGTGTGAACCATTTTAAAGTAAAATTTTTACTAAGCTCAAAGCTATTATCCTGATCAATAGGATAAACAAAGGCTGTTTCTGAAAGATTCAGCTCAAAAGCTATATTTTGCATTTTTTCAATACTAAAGTCTTTGTCAATAAGACATACAGCTATTGGATTTCCCTTAAAAGGTTGATTAGAAAAAGCATCCAGATAATATATTTTTATTTTATTCATGATTTTAAGTTCCAGGTAAATTTCTTAAATATTCACTTTGATGACTGCGGTCAGCAAGAGTTTTTAACAAAGGGCCATTTTTCCCAAACTCAATAATACTGACTGAGCCAACAGGACAGGCAAACCTATAACGAAATCGACCAACATCTATTCCTAATAAACTGGAGATAATTATTCTAATTGTTGCTTTGTGAGAAACAATCAAAACATTACCATCATTAAACTTATTCTTTATTTCTTCAATAGCTTGTAAAGCTCTATTAGATATACCAATAGCTGTTTCACCACCAGTTGGAGGATACCATGCAGGATCAGCTGACCATTTGATATAATCGTCATGGAATTCTTTATCTATATATTCCACTGTTTTTCCTTCCCATTCACCATAGCTTATTTCTTTAAGTTCATCGCTTAATCTAATATCTATTTTTGTAAGATGGCTTATTGGTGTAGCAGTCTGGATAGCTCTATTTAGTGAGCTAGAATAAATTGCTTCCCATTTTTTACTTGCATAATGTTCAGCAAAAGCGTTTGCCATATTTTTGCCATCGTCAGTTAAATCAGGGTTAAGACCAGAACCACAAAAATTATTTTCTCTACTAAATTCTGTTTGACCATGTCTAAGAAAGTACAAATTTAATGTCATCTAATTTTATTCCACAAAAATAATATATTTAAGATTTTAGCAAAAATGTTTTTAATTGCAACAACTCTATTATAAAAAGCTATAATATTATCAATTAAAAACAAATATAATAATTAGATCAGAGATATAAAAATATGGATAAAAGTTTAGAAGCAAGAAAATTATTTAGAGAAAATAGTTATGGTGTTTTATCAACTATTTCACTTGATGTTGAAGGTTATCCTTTTGGATCAGTGACACCTTATTGTTTATCTAATTCACTTGAACCTTTATTATTAATCAGTAACATTGCTCAACACACAAAAAATATTTTGGCCAACTCAAAGGTTTCTTTAACCGTTTTTAATAATGCTAATAGTGATGTTCAAGCAGGTGGCAGAATCACTTATGTTGGCGATGCAATAAAAACGGATCTTGAAGAAGATAAAACAAAATATGCCACATACTTTCCAAAATCAAAAGAGTATTTTGGTTTTCATGATTTTAGTGTTTTTAAAATACAATTTAAAAGAGTAAGATTTATTGGTGGTTTTGGTAATATTTTTTGGTTGGATGAAAAAGAGTTTGCAATACAAAATCCTTTATTATCTGTATCAGAAAGAATTATTACTCACATGAATGATGATCATCATGACTCAATAATTAAGTATTGCCGAGTTTTAAAAAATTTATCCGTTGAAGAAGCCAAAATAATATCAATTGACTCTGAAGGTTTTGATGTCTTGGCGGATAATAATTTTGTTAGATTTAATTTTGATGAGCCTGTTAATGATGCAGTTAAAGCTAGAGAAGTTTTTGTCAAGATGTCACAGCTTACAACAACGGCTTAGGGAGTGTTTTTATTAGTTAATACAAAAACCAAAGAAAAAATTTTACTTGAAGGCTCAACCAATTATATTGGTACTTATGCAAATGCAAATATTAAGATCGAATTTACTACTGATCTCATGATTTTACTTCAAGAAGAGAGAGAAAAAATTGTATTAATAAAAAAATCTGGCAATATATTAGTCAATAATAAGCCTATTTTGAGAAAAATTCTTGAAGATGGAGATCAAATATTCATTGGTAATGAAAATTACTTATTTATGGTTGAAGAAAATATTGAGCAGATAAAAACCAATGTCAGTCCACCTTTTCTTTTTCTTGAAGGAGATACAGATAAGGAAAGTCAAAATTTTATAAAAAGCTTAATGGCATTGAATAACTTTTCACAGAAAGTAAGTTCTATTCTTGACTTTGGTACACTTTTAAATGTGGTAATTGAATTGGCAATCAGCATTATCAAAACTCAAAAAGGTTTTATTTTACTTTATGATAATAATTTAGAAAATCTAACAATTAAATCTACTATTAACTTAGAAAAAGAAATAGGAGAAGAAACTAGACTAGAACAAATTATTTCATCTAAAGTTATTGAATCTTTAAAAAGTGAAAAATCACTTATCATCAATAATATTAGCCTAAGTCAATACCCCGCAATAAAAAATGTAATCATTGCTAGATTAAAAACTCATAACTCTATCATAGGATATATTTGCCTTATTAATAAAACAAATAATGACAATATTCAAACAAAACATTCTTTTAGTGACCATGATAAATATTTAATTGAATCATTATCGACACAAGCGGCTATTTGTATTGATAATGCTAATTTATATGAAAAAATAAAAAATGAAACAGATTTAAGAAATAATTTACTTAGATACTTACCGAGAGACATTGTTTCTAAAGTAATGGATAGTAAAATAAATTTATCTTTAATCGGTGAAATGCAAGAATGTAGTATATTATTTGCGGATATTTGTGGATTTACTTCTATTTCAGAAAAATTAAACCCAAAAGAAATAGTAAAATTATTAAACTCATATTTAACTATCATGACTAAAGTAATTTTTTCATTCAATGGTAGTGTTGACAAATTTATTGGTGATGGTTTAATGGCTGTTTTTGGTGCTCCTATTACTAACCCAAATCATGCTCTTGAAGCAACAATGGCTGCTGTTGAAATGAAAAACGAATTGGAAAGCCTTAAAGAAAAGTTTTTTGTAGAGTTTGGTATCAAAGATTTTACAATTAGAATAGGAATTAATACAGGTGTTGCCGTTTATGGTAATGTTGGTTCACCTCAAAGAATGGATTTTACAGTAATTGGCGATTGTGTCAATGTGGCTTCACGTATGGAAAAATCAGCTCCGTCTGGAGGTATCTTGATCAGCCAAAATACTTATAATAAAGTTAAAGAATATGTTAATACTAAAGAATGTCAAGCTATAGTTTTTAAAGGTAAAAAAGAGACAATAAGAGTATATGAAGTATTGGATCAAGAAAAAATATCAATCATTGATAACTCAACTGATAACTCTGTGCGTATGTATTCAAGAATACAATTAAAGACTTTTGTTTCTATTATAAAAGGTAATTTTAGAAGTAATGGTCTAATCAGAGATATTAGTACTGGTGGCGTTTCTATAGGTACAGTAGGTAGCTATAATCCTGGTGATATAGTAATTATGACTTTTAAATTAAATAATAATATTACTTTTAGAAATATCAAAGGTATTGTCAAACATATTGAGCGGTCTATGTTTGAAGCAATTACAATGGGGGTTGAGTTTGTTGATTTTAGTGACGAAAGATTAAAAGAACTCGTTGATTTTATTGATACTGAAACAAAATAGTATTTGTGATAATAAACACTAAAATATAAAATTCGTTACCAAAAAAAATCCTTCTAAATATTATTTATTATTGTCTATAAGAAT
>JACMQJ010000382.1 GCA_014377055.1 Candidatus Sericytochromatia bacterium | reverse complement strand
TTTCCTTGAGTTACTAGGTAATTATATTTTGGGAGTCATAATGAATATCGAGCAAATTAATAGTTTAAGTGATGAAGAAGCTAAGTCTGAATTTATTCGTTGTTGTGGATCTGAGGCATGGGCTGATAAAATGTTAGGGGGTCGACCTTATATGGGTGAAGACGAGCTTTTACATTTTGCAGAAAAAAAATGGTTTCATTTATCCGAAAAAGATTGGCTTGAAGCATTTAAACATCATCCAAAAATAGGAGATATTAATAGTCTTTCAAAAAAATATGCTGATACCAAGCAATGGGCTGAAGGTGAGCAATCAGGAGTTAATACAGCAACTCAAGATATAATAAAAAACTTAGCTAATGGTAATCAGGCTTATGAAAATAAATTTGGTTATATTTTTATCGTTTGTGCCACTGGTAAAACAGCTGAAGAGATGTTGGATATTTTAAATAAACGCTTACCTAACTCACCAGAAGAAGAAATAAAAATATCCATGAAAGAACAAAATAAAATCACACGAATTCGCCTAGAAAAATTATTAAATTTATAAAGGAAATAAATATGAGTCAAATTACAACACATGTTCTTGATACTTCAAAAGGTAAGCCTGCTGCTAATATACCTATTTTACTTGAACAATCATTAGGTATTAATAAGTGGCAAGAAATTGCTTTAGGTTCAACCAATAAAGATGGAAGAGCCAGTAATTTACTTACGGACGGTAAAATACTTGAAAAAGGTATTTATAGAATTAGCTTTGATACCGATACATATTTTAAAAATAATGAGATTGATGGATTTTACCCTATGGTATCAATTGTTTTTAAAATAGAAAGCTCTGACCATTATCATGTGCCATTATTACTAAATCCTTACGGATACTCAACTTATCGAGGATCTTAGGGTTAAATAAATTTTTCTAAATTATTTTAATTAAAATCAAATTGGCATTATCTTATTTTTCATCGTAAAATATTTGTTTAAACATATTACATTATCCAAAGGTGGTATTTATGGAATTATCATTAAATTCTGAGTCTTTAAAAGAAGTTTTAGCTTCATTAAGTTCAGCAAACCAAACTCTTATGAAGCAGTATCCTGGCGAATCACCAGAAAGGCAACCTGTACATACGTTATATGGTGGTGCTCAATTATTTAAATCTGATTCAACACAAAAAATTGGTAATCTTGCAGTCAAAAACTTTCATGAATACGCACCAAACTTTGTTGTTTTTGCCAAAGCATTAAAATTAGATGGTCATCAATTATTATCTGATTCAAAAGAAAATATTGCCAAATTTGAAAACGAGTTAAAAAATAATAATGAAAAATATAAGCTTGAAAATGAATCAATTTGGTTAGCTTATACTGTTTATAATAAAATAGCAGAAAAAATAAAACGTGAAGCTGTTGAAGATTTTCGTATAGATTTTGAAGATGGTTTTGGTAATAGACCTGATGATGAAGAAGATTCAACTGCCAAGTTTGCAGCTGAACAATTAGCAAAAGGTATGTCAGAAAAAACTGTTTCGCCATTCATTGGTATTAGGATTAAACCTTTTACTGAGGAATTAAAAAATAGAAGTATCAGAACTTTGGATATTTTTTTAACGACATTATTAAATAATAGTAGTAATAAATTACCTAATAATTTTGTTATTACATTACCAAAAGTAACAATTACAGAGCAAGTTACAGCTTTAGTAAAAATACTTGAACTAATTGAAAATAAAATGTCATTACCTAACAATACAATTAAATTAGAAATTATGATTGAAACAACTCAATCAATTTTTAATACAAAAGGAGAATCAAATTTATTAGCCTTTGTAAATGCAGCCAATGGTAGATGTACAGGAGCACATTTTGGCGTTTATGATTATACTGCTTCATGTGATATAACTGCAAAATATCAAAGTATGGATCACCCTGTTTGTGATTTTGCTCGCCACATGATGAAAGTGGCTCTTGCTTCGACAGGTGTTTGGCTATCAGACGGTGCAACAAATGTTATGCCTGTAGGACCTAACCGTGCAAAAGATGGACAAACTTTGACTGAACAAGAAATAAAAGAGAATCATAGTGTTGTTCATGCCGCTTGGAAATTAGATTATGATCATATCGAACACTCATTAAGACATGGATTTTATCAAGGTTGGGATCTTCATCCTGCACAATTACCAATTCGTTATGCTGCTTGTTATACATTCTTTTTACAAGGACTTTCACAAGCATCAATTCGTCTAAAAAATTTCATAGAAAAAGCAGCTCAAGCAACTTTAGTTGGAGATGTTTTTGACGATGCAGCAACGGGTCAGGGCTTATTAAATTATTTTTTAAGAGCTTTAAATTGTGGTGCTATTGATGAAAGTGAAATCACAGCGACAGGAATAACGCTTGAAGAAGTTAGAGGACGTTCATTTTTAAAAATACTTGAAGCTAGAAGAAAAAATTAGATACATTTTCTCCTAATTTACTTTGAATTAACTATAACAATTAATTTTTGATAATATATATAAATAAATGTTTTATTGTATATAAGGAGTATTAGATAGTGTTAAGTAAAAGTGCTTTATCTATTGGAAAAAAATTAGCTGCAACTCTTGTCGTAGTTCCTATTTTGACTTTTGGTTATGTTTCAGCTGAGGCTAAAATGTCACCAAAAATGACCATGGCAATGCCAGATGCCCAAATGAAGGCTGTCTTGGATCAACTAACTATGTTAAAAGGTAAACCAATACCAAAATTAAGTGCAACAGAAGCACGTAAACAACCAGGACCGACTGACGCTGTTAAAGCTCTTCTAAAAAAACAAGGTAAAAGTACAGAGCCAGAAGTTGTAGCAAAAGTTGAAGATAAAACTATTGAATCTGTTCCTGTTAGGGTATACACACCATCAGGTAAAGGTCCTTTTCCTGTACTCGTTTATTTTCATGGTGGTGGTTGGGTGATTGCTAATATTGATGCTTATGACTCTTCTGCTAGAGCATTAGCAAATGCCGCCAAATGTATGGTTGTTTCAGTTGGTTATCGTGAGGCTCCAGAATATAAGTTTCCAGCAGCTCCAGAAGATTCGTATAAAGTTACTCAATGGATAATGAAAAATGCAAAATCAATGAATGGAGATCCTAAGCATATTGCTGTTGGTGGAGAAAGTGCTGGCGGTAATTTAGCTACTGTAGTTTCTATGATGTCACGTGATAGAAAAGCAAAGATGCCGATTTATCAGCTTTTAGTTTATCCTGTTACAGATCATAATTTTAGTAGACCATCTTACATAGAAAATGCAATGGCTAAACCTTTAAATAAAGCTATGATGTCATGGTTTTGGAATAATTACCTAAAATCCCCAGCCGATGAAATGAATCCTTATGCGTCACCTATGAAAGCAAAAAGCTTAAAAGGACTACCACCCGCAACTATAATTGGAGCAGAAATTGATCCATTAAGAAGTGAAGGTATGGCTTATTCTGATAGACTAAAAAAGGCTGGAATAGCGGTTAATTATAAGTTATATAAAGGTGTTACCCATGAATTTTTTGGTATGACTGCTGTTTTAGACAAATCAAAAGATGCGATCAAATTTGCTGCTACAGATTTAAAAAAAGCATTTTCTAAATAACTTATCGTCTAACAACTGATTTAATTTTATTACTGAGCTAAGTAAAAGTACGAAGCTCAATAATAAATGATTCATTATACTTGTTCAAAATAGGTTTACAAACCTACATTCCGTACATCATTTTTAAAATTATTGCCCACTTTTATGGAAATTTTTAATCATAAGTAGCTGAAGATTTAAGAATAAAAAATCTAAACTAAAGTTATCAGAGGACGGTAAAACATATTTTAAAAATGAAATGGAAAAAGAATCAAGTCTAAAAATAACTTTGCCAAATATTGCTAACGATTATTTAATTAGAAATTCGATCGAGGGAGTAAACTAAGTACCTGAATTAACAATATTAAATAATAATTGTACTAATATTATTTTAAAAATAGTTATGACAGGATAAACAGTTGTATAACCAATATTTGGTAAGTCATTTTTAGTTCGTTCACAGGCATAAGCAAGCAAAGCGGGTTGTGTCTGAATGCCCGCAAGCATACCAATCAAGATACTCATGGGAATTTTTAATACTTTATAACCAATTAATAATGTTAAAGAAGATACTAACAAAGTTATTAATGCACCTGCTAAAAATAGTATAGCCCCATCCTTATGAATTAAAGTGTTTATAAAAGAATAACCAGCACGTGTCCCAATCCCAGCTAAAAATAATGTTAAACCTAATTGTCTTAAAGTTAAATTAGCACTATAAGGTAAATTCCAGATAAAAGGTCCTGTCCTACCCAAAACGCCAAATATTAAACCTACTATAAGAGGACCTCCAGCAAAGCCAAGTCTAAAAACGGTACCGTTTGGCATTGGTATAGGTATTAGTCCGAGCAATAAACCTATAGCAATTCCAAAACCAAATGTTAGTATATTTATTTCACTAAGTGCTTTATAAGAATCACCAAAAAATGTGCTTACTTCATTCATTCTTTCTCTTGGTGCTATAACCCTGATACGATCACCAAGCTCAATCACAGAATTGCTATTTGCCACTGAATCTATATCGCCACGCCTTATTCTTGTTATTATTGCTCCAAAATGTTTTGGTAGATTTAACTGTGAAATATGTAGTTCGGAGATACTGGGATTAGATACAAATATACGACGGAAATCTAAATCATTACTCTCTAACTCTAATTTTTCTTCGGATATCTTTCCTAAATAATTTATTACTTGCTCAATATGTTTTTTATCACCTACTATGCTAATAATATTTCCTATTTTAATTATTGTTTGATTTGTAATAATAGAAATATGATCACTTGATTTTATACGTCCTAAAACAATATGCCATTTATTTTCATTTACAAGATCATGAATATTGCACTCAATTTGTTTCGTTATTTCTATTGATTGGCTAATTATTTTTTCATTAGTTATACCAGGTATGTCTATATTTTTTGCTTCTTTTGAATAATCAATTTTCCAAAAACGCTCAAAAAAATAAATTGTCAGCATTACTCCTATAATACCAAATGGATAAGTAACTGAGTAGGCTATAACAGGCTCAGCAATAATTTTAGTAAGTTCTTCTTTTGGTAAGTTTATGTTCATATAATCCAATAGACCTACAAGAGCTGGGGTATTTGTTAGACTTCCAGCAAAAATACCTCCACTAATAGATGCTTTCAATTTGAGAATTTTAGTGATGATTAAGGTCATAATAAAACCAAAGATGGTTATGCTTAAAGCAAAAAAGTTATTTTTAAGACCTTTGTTTTTCATTGATGAATAAAAACCTGGACCATTACTTAAACCTACGGTATAGACAAATAATGTCAAACCTAAAATATAGACAAATTCAGGCAGTTTTAGATCAGGATGTAAAGATCCAAAAAATATTCCTGTAAATAATACACCAGAGATACCCAAATTGAAGCCACCAATTTTAATTTCACCAATAGCATAACCTATAGCCAAAACTGAAAATAATAGTAATACAGGATTTTGTAAGAGAATTTCAATAACTTTTTGCATATAAGCTTAGATTCTCAAGCAAAAAGTTGTAATGAGTTTTTCCATAATAGATAAGATCTCTAATTTTAATAAACTTTTTGTTGTAATAATTTTCAGCACTTTTAAAATTTCCTTTTATGTATAAATCTATTTATTGGAGATATATCAAATATTTGAATATATTTGATTTTAACTTATTAAAAGGATTAATTACGTTTACTTTAAGTCTGCTTTAATAGTTTTTTTTAGTTTCTGGTGGAACTTCAACGTCAACTATTGTACTATCAAGTTTTAACAGTTGGAACTCAGTGACTTCGTTTGCTCTAAATTTTTCTAATAAACATTCATAATGATAAAAAGCTATATCATCTAGGCTATATATTGTTTCATTTTTCATAGCACAATAACAAAAAAAACATCTTAGATCTGTTTTAGGTATTTCTAGTGCTACTTCTTTAATTCTTTTCATTCTTGTTACCATTATAATTCAGAAATAAATTATAGCTTATTAAAAAAAGTTTGAAAATTCCATTTATTAAAATATAATAACATCTGTAATTTTAATCTAATTAGGAACTTATTTTATGAGAGTAATTGCTGCTAACACTCTAGCTATAATAGTAGATATTCAAGAAAAATTATTTCCTCATATTTATGACCATGAAAAATTATTAGACAATTGCAATAAAATAATTTTAGGTTTAAATATACTTAATATTCCAATACTAATTACTGAACAATACACAAAAGGTCTTGGCTCAACTATGACAAGTATCAAAGAAAGTATGGGGGCGAGCTATTTACCAATCGAAAAAATAGATTTTAGTTGTCTTGGTAGTGTTGAGTTTTTTGCTAAATTAAAGAGCATGAATAAAACAAACATTATCCTAATAGGTATTGAAACTCACGTTTGTGTTTTGCAGACAGCATTAGATTTATTAGAAAATAATTATCAGCCTGTTATTATAGAAGATTGTGTTTCTTCAAGACTCATCAATAATAAAAATATTGCTATTGAAAGAATGAGAACTGAAGGAGCAATTATTTCTACTTATGAATCAATTTTATTTGAGCTATGTAGAGCAGCAGGAACAGATACGTTTAAGAATATATCTAAACTAGTTAAATGAAGAATTATTATCAACTATTGGGCTTAAATGAAAAGGCAAATTTAGAGGAAATAAAGAGGTCATACAAAGTTCATGCCAGTAAACTTCATCCTGATAAACATGATGGTGATAAATTTTTTGAAAACTTTTTTAAGGAAATAAAGCAGGCCTATGATATTTTATCGAATGAGCAAGAAAAGCAATCTTATGATCTTAAACTAAGATCCAAAATACCTAATGAAATAAAAATAAGAGATAAAGAACTTATACTAAAAAACAAAGAAATAGAATTAAATATTAGAGAAAAAACTTTATTAAAAAAACTCAA
>JACMQJ010000381.1 GCA_014377055.1 Candidatus Sericytochromatia bacterium | reverse complement strand
TATTGAATATTCAGAAGATATTATTAATTGTTTTGCTGAAAAAGATACTCGTGATAGATTTGCTGATGATGATTACCGATTATTAATAGTTGCTAATAAGTATCTTACAGGTTTTGATCAGCCAAAATTAACTGCTATGTATGTTGACAAAAAATTGCAAGGTGTTATGGCTGTACAAGCTCTTTCACGTTTAAACCGTTCAGCCGATAAATTAGGTAAAAAAACAGAGGATTTATTTGTCCTTGATTTTTTTAACTCTATCGAAGAGATAAAGGCATCATTTGACCCATTTTATACAGCTACTTCACTCAGTGAAGCAACAGATATAAATGTACTTCATGAGCTAAAAAATATTATGGATGATGTTGGAGTGTATGAATGGTCTGAAGTTGAGGATTTTATTGAAAAATATTTTGCTGGAGTTAATGCTCAACTTTTAAGCCCAATAATTGATATATCTGCTGAACGCTTTAATTCAGAATTAGGTTTGGAAGACGCAGACAAAGCAGATTTTAAAATCAAAGCAAAACAATTTGTCAAGATTTATGGTCAAATGGCTTCTATCATGCCTTATGAACAGATAAAATGGGAAAAATTATTCTGGTTTTTAAAATTCCTGATACCAAAATTAATTATTACAGATCCACAAGCTGATGCCCTTGATGAACTTCTAAACTCTGTTGACCTTTCAACTTATGGATTGGAGCGTGTTAAATTAAATACTTCAATAGCTCTTGATTCATCTGAAACAGAAGTTGAGCCACAAAACCCTAATCCAAGAGGGGCACACGCTGGAGAAGCAGAAGAAGATCAACTTGATTTTATTATTAATAGTTTTAATGAAAGATTTTTTCAGGGATGGGAAGCAACACCTGATGAACAAAAAGTAAAGTTTGTTAATATTGCCAATCATATACAGTCACATCCAGATTATAAAAGTAAATTTTTAGATAATCAAGATCTTCAAAATAGAGAGTTAGCTATCAAAAGAATATTTGATGATGTAATGGGTAAACAAAGAAAAAATGAATTAGATTTATACCGATTAATTTCACAAGATGAGAGCTTCAAACAGGCAATGCTTGATACGATAAAGCAAATGTTGATTGTATAGAATAAATAATAAGACGCATATAAATGCGTCTTATTTAAAAAGTAAATTATTCTTTTTTGCTTGAATTATCACCATTATCAAAATAAACATTTTTGAATAATTTTGAGCCTACTGGATGAAGCTTATAACCCATGACATTTTTACGAAAAATAGCAATTTGGGTTGAATGAAAGAGTGGAACCCAAGGCACATCTCTATGAAATATCTCTTGAACTTTCATATACATATCAGTTCTTTTTTTCTTATCCATTTCTTTTTTGGCACCATCCAAAAGTTTGTCCATTTCAGCATTTTTATAAAATGAATAATTGGAAGCATTACCTTTGATTGTGTTTCTTGAAGAAAAGAATACATAAAGAAAATTATCAGGATCACCATTATCTCCAATCCAACCCATCAGACAAGCATCTTGCTCACCTTTGGCAATTTTGTTAAGATAAGTACCAAGCTCATAAGTAATAATTTTACTATTTAAACCTACATCTTTTAAATCTGCTTGTATTGCTTCAGCTACTTTTTGAGGTTGAGGCATATATGGTCTTGGTGGTGGAGCCCATAATTCGATAGGTTTACTTAGATCTGCACCAGATTCTTTTAATAATTGCTTGGCTTTTTCTCTATCATATTTAAATGGCTCAATTTTGTCATTATAGCCCCATACAACTGGAGGTAAAGGATTTTTAGCCGCAATACCAACTTTACCATTGTAATAAAAAGCTTTAACTAAAGCATCTTTATTAATTGCATAATTAATTGCTAATCTTACTTTAAGATTATCCATAGGTTTTTTTTCTGTATTCATTGACATATAACTAACATTCATACCTGGTTGAGTCAAAACTTTTAGATCTTTGTTTTCTTCAACTTTAGCCAAATTATCTGGGTTAATACCATCCATTCCTTGAATAGAGCCTTTTTCTAACTCTAACAATCTAACTGAATTATCAGGAATAGGCTTAAAAATTAAGTTTCTAATTTTTGGTTTATCGCTCCAATATTCAGTGTTAGCTTTAAGTAATATTTTTTCATTCTGTGACCATTCAACAAATTTAAAAGCTCCTGTTCCAACAGGATTTTTAAATATATCTTTACCAAATTTTTTGATTGAATCAGGACTAGCAATACCCATAGTAAACATTGCTAAATTTGCCAAGAATATTGGATCTTTTTCTTTAAGAGTAAAAACTACAGTTTCAGGATCTTTGGCATCTATTTTTGTAATACTTGGAAAAAACAAATTCCAATATTCAAATTTTCCATTAAATCTAAACTTATTATTTTTATCCATTTGACGATCGTAATTAAACTTAACTGATTCTGCATTAAAATCAGTCCCATCATGAAACTTAACACCTTTTCTAAGTTTAAAAGTCCAAGTTAAGCCATCTTGGCTTGTTGTCCATGATTCAGCCAATGCTGGCTCAATGTCAACAGTCTCATCTTTATAACGTACCAGTGTTTCAAAAATATTTTGACTGACACCAGATGATTCACCGTCTGTAATATCAGCAGGATCAAGAGTTACTGCATCTTTTGCTTTTCCAAAAACAAGATCTTTTTGATCTTTAATTTTACTTGTACAGCCTTGTATTTCTGCACCAAGCATGGTCAAAGTAAAAAGAGATAAAACAGCAAAGCT
>JACMQJ010000380.1 GCA_014377055.1 Candidatus Sericytochromatia bacterium | reverse complement strand
TTGATGTATCAGTTCTAAATTTATGTGCTTCGTCAACTATTACCAAATCATAATCTTCAGGATATTGTATTTTATGAAGACTCCCATTTGTACAATAATCAACATTATTAAGCCCAAAATCTCTTACAGTATTTTTCCAACCTTGTTCAATTGCTGGAGGTGTAATAATAAGTATTTTGGTATTATATCCATTGTAAAAATAAAACTTTTTAGCTATCATTATCGAAACAATAGTTTTACCTAAACCAACTACATCAGATAGAAAAAATCCATTATGTTGTTGTAATTTTCTAAATCCGTCATTAACTGCATCAACTTGATAAGCAAGCTTTTTATAACCTTGTGGCAAATCTGTTACAGTGTCGGGATCATACTCAATAGCTTTTCCGAAATACTCAATTAACAGTTTCATATAAACTTCAAAAGGAGTAAAGTTTTGATTTAAAAATGTTTCATTTTTTATTCTGTCAACAAATTCAGAGTTTATTTCAACCCCTTCTTTCCATAAATCTTCAAAAGTTTCTAAAGCATATTCAATATCTACATTATCACGAAGTTCAACATTAAATTCAAAGTTTTTTTCTAGTCATGCTTCTGTAAGGTTACTTGATCCTGTAATAACCATTCCATAACCATGATCATGTTTTTCTTCTTCTCTGAAAATATATATTTTTGCATGAATGTTTTTTGAAGGGTGAGCTTTTATTTCAATTTTTTTACTAACTAAATCTTCAATAAATTTAAGCATTCCTTCTTCTGTTTCTTTTCTGTAATCAGCATCTTGAATATCAGATTTTATATTACTTAAAAAATCTTCTTTGGTCACTTGATCATTTAAATTAAACAACATTCCTTTTGAAGTTGCTTCGAGTACAAGATTATCAACATTTATTCCAACCAGTATTCTTATTTTTGAAACTTGATCTAAAAATTTTCTTATTCTAAAATATCCAGAAGCTCTGAAAAATCCTACAAGGGCATCAAAATAATAAGGTTTCTTATGATGGAAAAGCCCTTCAAGCTTATTTAAAAGTGTATTTTCGCCCTTATTTGTAAAAAACTTTGTACTCATTAATTACTAAAACCTTTTACTTTCCATACTTTCATTATTTTTAACATGTTTCATTACATCAATTATTAATACTTTTGAACGTTATTTTTGATTAATATAGACTTGTTAAAAATTATTTTTCAAAATGAAACTTTTTGTTTGGGTTGATCTACGTCAACCCTCTTCATTATTATATTTAAGCTTTTTTAATTCCCTTAATCCAGTTTATTTCATTCATATTTAAGTATCTGTATTTCCCGATTTCTAAATCTCCAAGACCGATATTACCAATTCGGGTTCTCTTAAGTCTAATTACTTCATATTCTAAAAAGTCAAACATTCTTCTAATCTGACGATTTTTACCTTCTGTAATAATTACTTCCAACTTAGTACTATTTTTTTCAATACCCAATATTTTTACTTTGGCTGGTGATGTCATTCCATCATCAAGTCTAATGCCGTTTTGAAATTTTTCTAATGCGTTATTACTAAAAATACCATTGATCATAACAATATAAGTTTTAGGTATCTCAAAACTTGGATGTAATAGTGCATTAGTTACATCACCATCATTAGTTAATAAAATTAGACCACTACTGTCAAAATCTAATCTACCTACAGGATAAATATATTTTTTGATTGGTATCAAGTCAATAACTGTGGTTCTATCCTTTTCGTCTTTTCTTGAAGAGATAACACCAACAGGTTTATGTAAAACAATATAGACTTTATCAACATCTTTTCTGACTGCTACACCATCAACTTTAACTGTATCTTTATCTGGGTCAGCCTTATAACCAAGCTCGGTGATAACCTTATTATTTACTTTTACTTTTCCATCTAGTATTAGCTCTTCAGCTTTTCTTCTTGAAGCAATGCCTGCTTCTGAGATAATTTTTTGTAATCTAACTTCCATTATTTTTTCCCTTATCAGTCCCCCAAAAAAATGTGAGTGCATCTTTAACATGACAACCCCAATTACTCCAAGTATGACCTTCGCTTATCTCTTGATAAGCAAAATTAAATCCTTTTCTAATATATATTTGTGAAATACGTCTATTTGAATAAATTAAACTTTCAAATAATCCGACATCCATGTAAACATTAAATTCTTTTTGACTATTTTCAATCATTCTTGTAACTTCTTTTTCGAGATACAAAAATGATGACGATTGACCAGCTATATTTTTAAAAACATCTGGGTATTTGTAGGCAGTAAAAAAAGAAATTATACCACCTAATGAAGCTCCCATGATAGCTCTAGCTTCTGGCTTTGCAATAGTTTTAAATTTTTTATCGACTTGAGGAATAATCTCTTCGGCAATAAGTTTTGAGTATTTCACATTATACATATACTCTGTCATTCGATTAATTGGATCAATAAAAATACCAATAATAGGCTCTATTCTCTCTTCTGAAATTAAATTATTCAATGTATTAACTGCATTAGCTCTATTAATATAATCACCACCATCATGAAGATAAATAGCAGGGTATCTTTGCTCTGAATTTTCATCGTAATTAGGTGGAAGATAAACATAGATCATTCTTCTTCCTTCTATAGTTTTACCTATAAACTCAAACTCTTTGATCTCACCATTACTGATACCTTCAGTAGCATATATTTCTCTTACTTTTTTATAACTATCCATGATCAGATATGAGTTTTGGCTACCAATACCATTTTCACATCTCAATGGGTTAAGAGGATCAAAAATCCAATTACCATCAACCAGCATTTTATACTCTACCCTAGCATCCTCTGGTAAGATCATTGTTAAATGATACAGATCTTCATCTTCAACTTTTTTAAAAACCGTATTCTTATTCGCTGACCAAAACGATAATTCAGAAACTAACTCAACCCTCATTCTCGGTTTACCCCAATAAAGAAAAGTAGCCTTATTACCATCAATTACAGGAGATATATTATGATGAGATATTTTTTTGATATATTCATCATCTTGATAAATTACAGGAAACTTTGAAATTTCATTTGGATGATAAAATGTGTGATTAACAACAGAAGTTAATCCTTCTTCAACTCTTTTTTCTTTTCTATAATTATTATGCTTTTTTAATAACTTAGAAAATAGTTCTGAATTCATGTTTTAACTCCTTTATTTTTTGACTTAATCATCCATATTGTCAAAATTTTATCCAAGTGTTTAAATAATATTAACCTAGATATTATATATTATTTGATAACGACAATATATGAAGTATTTATAATAATTACTTTGATAGTATCCATTCAAATCTTGATGGAAAGACACATACTTCAATCACAAGACTTAACAAACGAACATACTCATCAATTTTTAAAAGTTTTTCTAATCCAATTAAATCCTTTTTAAAAACATCTAATTCTAGCTTATTGTCATAAGAGCCTTGTCTAATTTCATCTTTTTGCTTAATAAATTTCTTTAATTTAAAAATCCTAAAAAAGAATGATTTTGATGATTCTTCAATAAATTCATTAAGCTTATCCATTTCTTTATTTGTTTTATTTATCGTTTCATTTAAAGCCTTAATCTTCTTTTTGATTTTAGATTCAGCCTCTTCAAGGCTACAGCTATATTTATTTTTATACATTTCTGTATTATTTTCTAATAAAAATTGACTCAGACTAAAAATCATTACTTTTGCCAGATGCAAAATCAATTTATCGCTACGATCTACATCAAGAGCAAAAACTATATAATTTATGGCTTTTTCAGTATATCCATCAAGAAGATTATTAAGAGCTTTTTGATACAAATCACTAGTTTTGAGGTATACAGTATCTGATTTACTAAAATCTATACCAAGCAAATATTTTTCGGATTTGTCTTTACCAAATTGACTAGAGATTATTTTTTTTAGTGGAACTACTTTACTGTATTGAGCCATAAGTTTAAAACTATTTTACTAGTTATTTTCCTTTATTGTTTTATTAAGCCATGAGAGAATTACTGAAGCATTTAAATTTGATAGCTCTTGAGGAACATTCCATTCAGCCATTTTTTCCTTTAAAACATCTTGATCTTTAGATGATAATTTACCAAAAGCACTTTTTTCATTCTTTGTATCGAACATAATTTCTTTTTGTGAATCAACATTTTGAATAAGATTCTTTAGTTCTTCTTTCATTTCAGGTTTAAATAAGTTTTTTATTTTAGCTTGAGTTTCTGCTGATAATTCATCTATAGAATTAACCTGTTTCAACTCAATA
>JACMQJ010000379.1 GCA_014377055.1 Candidatus Sericytochromatia bacterium | reverse complement strand
GGATCTTCAAGCTATAATAGAAGAAGTTATTCAGGTTCAGGAAGAAGAACAAGATAGAATATTAAAAAAATGAATAATATTATCAAAAATAAGTACTTGATACAAAATACTCTAAAAAAAGGTAGATTTGGTAATACTTATCTTGTTAATGATATAGAGTTAGATAAAAAATATATTATCAAATATTTATCTCTAAAAAAATCTGATTTGGTTAATAAAATTCCTTTACTTGAACAGGAAGCAAAAATAATATCACATCTTAGTCACCCAAAAATACCAAAATTTATCGACTTCTTTACTGAAATAGATGGGCAAAATGTTAAAACATATTTTGTTCAAGAATATATTCAGGCTCAAGATCTAAACCAAATAGTTAAAGAAAAAGGAGCATTATCAGAAAAGCAAATTATTAAAATTGTAATAGGTATTTGCGATGTTTTAAAATATATTCACTCATTTTCACCTTCTGTTATTCATCAAGATATAAAGCCCGCAAATATTTTGTATACATCTGATGAAAAAGTTTATTTGATTGACTTTGGATCTGTTAAGCAAAAAATATTTTCTCATGAAAATTCAGGACTATCAACAATCATCGGAACACATGGATATATGGCTATTGAACAATTTGAAGGACGTACTGTTATAGGCTCGGATATATATTCTCTTGGCTTGACAATAATTTTTTTACTTACAGGAAAAGATCCATTATTACTTGAAAAGATAGGTCTAAAATTTAATTTAAAGAATTTACATATCTCAGATAAATTTAAAAATGTTTTAGAAAAAATGATACAACCAGATTCACAAAAGAGATACAAATCAGCAAAAGAGCTTGAAGAAGATTTGATTAGCACTAATTTATTCAATAAAACAAAAATAAAAGAAAATAATAGGTTTTATAATATGGTCAAATCAGAATTAGCTGAAAATGAACAATTAAGATGGTATGGTAAACCACATTTTAAATTTAGCAGTATGATTAAATCAAGTTTTAGTTCATCAGAATATATTTTTATTATTATTGCCATTATTATTTTTAATACTTCTGATCTATTTAATAAAGTATTCTTTTTTGCTTTACTTATTGCTATCAGGACTTTGTACTACTACTTTTCTTATTTAAAAGAAACTTACATAATAACAGATCATCGAATAATAACTATAGAACAAAAAGCCAATATAAAAGTTGTAAAAACCTATAATAACTCTGATATTAGGTCATTAAATATCTTGAATATCTCTAACAAAAGAGGTGATATAAATATTATTAGAAAAAATCATCTTGAATCTTTTAAGCTAAAATCATTAGATAACGTTGAATTAGTTAATAAAATAATAAATGAAATAATTGTAGAAGAGAATTAACAAAAATATGATTATTAACGATTATCAAATAATTTCTGAATTAGGAAAAGGAGGATTTGCGACAACTTATCTAGCTAAAAATCAAGCTGGAGAGAAATTTGCGATCAAAAAAATTATCCTTGATAAATATGATTTTAGTTTAATTAATAGTGTTGAAAAAGAAGTAAAAATATTAAAGCAAATAAGTCATACAAAAATACCAAAATTTGTTGATTTTTTTAAAATAGATAATAGTGATAATATTGAGCTGTACATTGTTCAGGAATATATTAATGCTAGTAATTTAAACCAAATAATCAGAAAAGGTAAGCATTATAATCAAAATGAAGCTATCAATATTACAATTCAAGTTTTAAAAATATTAGAGTATTTACATAATTTTTTACCACAGATTATTCATCGTGATATCAAGCCAAGTAATATTTTGGTCGATCAAGATAATATTGTTTATTTAATTGATTTTGG
>JACMQJ010000378.1 GCA_014377055.1 Candidatus Sericytochromatia bacterium | reverse complement strand
TTGGCAGGATCTCTTTTACTTCCTGTTTTTACAGCAATTTCAGCTCTAAATCTTGGTGTTTGATTATTTTTAGTTAAATAAACATTTAGACCATTATCCAAAGTAAAGTGTTCTACTTTCATCCCTTTTTCATTGGTACTAGAGTTTTGTTGATCATAAGCTTCTGCTTGTTTATTATAGTTAGAGCAAGCTGTAACTGAGCTTAAGACAACAGTTAAAGAGAGTAAGGCTGGTAAAAATTTCATGATTTGGTTATATCCTCTTAAATTATTTTATTAATAAATGCTCATAAGGTAAAGTTCTGCAAACAAGGTTTGCTGAGTTAAAGTTTTAAATATCTGTAATATTGGCAAATTATAGCGTAGGGGCGCATTGAATACGCCCAAAATAAACGTTAAATATAAAAAAATACCTAAATAATTATGATTATTGCTAAAATTTTTAGTATTCACCTATATCGTAAGAGGGAGTATGCAATACGCCCCTACAGCACCTATGGGTTTAAACCCCTTGTTAGAAACTGAATGTTAAACATTGAATAAAAATTCAACTACATCTCCATCCTGCATAACATATTCTTTTCCTTCTTGTCTTAGCTTGCCGACTTCTCTGGCTTTGACTACTGAACCTGTTGCGACAAAATCGTCATAACTAATTATATTAGCTCTAATATAACCTCTTTCAAAATCGGTATGAATTACACCAGCAGCTTGTGGTCCAGTCATTCCTATTTTGATAGTCCAGGCTCTGGTTTCTTTTTTACCAGTAGTTAAATATGTTTGTAAGCCGAGTAAAGAGAATGATTTTTTGATTAATTGTGATAAACCTGTTTCTTCAATACCAAGATCACTCATAAATTCTTTTTTATCTTCATCGGATAATTCGGATAATTCGGATTCTATTTTTGCTGAGATAACAACGACTTCATCTCCTGTTTTAGCAGCATATTCTTTTACTTTTTTTACAAGATCATTTTCAGGTTTACCAATTTCATCTTCACTTATATTGGCTACATAAATAACTTTTTTGTCAGTCAAAAAAGACATACCTTTAATATGCTTTGCTTCTTCATCTTCAAGCTTAAGAGTTCTAACTTGTAAACCTTTTTCAAGATGTTCAAGTATTTTTTTATAAACCTCTAATTTTTCAGCTTCACCTTTGTCACTTTTAGCTTTTTTTACTTGATTACTAACTATTTTTTCGGCAGTACTAAGATCAGATAATAATAATTCTGTATTAATAATTTCAATATCGTTAACTGGATCTACTATTCCATTAACATGAACAACATTTTCATCTTCAAAACATCTTACAACATGTGCTATTGCTGATACTTCTCTAATATGCGACAAAAATTTATTGCCAAGACCTTCACCTTTGGAAGCACCTGCAACAAGACCAGCAATGTCGACAAATTCGGTGATAGCATAAACTATTTTTTCTGTATTGCTTATTTTTGCTAATACTTCTAATCGTTCATCTGGTATAGGTACAATACCAACATTTGGATCAATAGTACAAAATGGATAATTACTAGCTTCTACACCTGATTTGGTGATAGCATTAAATAGAGTTGACTTACCAACATTAGGTAAACCGACAATTCCGATTGCAAGAGACATTATTTACTTCCTCAAAATATCATTAAACTATGAAAATTATAAAAATTTTCTGAAATAATATTTTATCATGAAAGCGATATTTGATCTGAATTTAACTTAACAAAGCTATATATCATGCTAAAATAAAAACGTCCCTATCAGGTATTTTTAATATTCTTAGTATAAGTAGTTAAACCATTATGAAAAAATCTCTAATTTTAATTTTAGTATTACCAATATTCTTTGCTATTGGTAGTTGTAAAAGAAAAACTCCTGTTGATATAAATATTTCTTGTCAAAGATTAAGCAATTGCTACAATACAAATAGAGCTGCTGTGACTAGTTCACGTCTAATTAGTCTAATTCAAAGCTCAGTAAGCTCTGGAGATGAATTAAAATGCACTGATGCAACCAACCAACTTAGTACATTTATTAATCAAGACTGTCCTTTTTAGAATTAGCTAATAACCAAAAAAGATTATTCTATCATATAATGTACCTTTGGAATTTATGATAACAAAGTGGTTTTTATGAATAAAAAAGAAGAGCAAAGAAAGATATTAGCTCAACAAGTTCGCAAGATGAATGTTTATGATTTATATAATAAGTTCGTTGAAAATGACATATATCGAGCCTTTATCGTTTTTGAAAATGGAGAGTTTAGCTTATCTCATCCAAAAGTTTTAAAACCAATTCAAGCATTTTTTGAATTATCTCAAGATTTTGCACAACATGAAGGTATTTTTATTGGTAGAGAAGAAGGATTAGAAACTCTTTTCTTTGCTTTTATCCATGATACCAGAAGAGGTCTAGCACAAGGTGGACTTAGGTTTTCAAAATACAATACACTTGCAGATTTATTAGTTGATGGTATCAGATTGTCTCAAGGTATGACTCGAAAAAATGCCTTAGCTGGTCTTTGGTGGGGGGGTGGTAAAGGGATAATGGTTTTTCCTCCAGATATAACCAATACAGAACAATTACAAGTAGGATCAGTCCGAAGAAGAAGTTTTTTTGAAGGCTATGGAAGATTTATAGCTAGTCTTGGTGGTGTATATTATACAGCCGAAGATGTTGGTACTAATACCGATGATATGAGTGCAGTTTTAAGTCAAAATAGATTTACAACTTGTATACCTGCTACTAATGGTGGTAGTGGAAATCCTTCCCCCTTTACTGCTAGAGGCGTTTTTAGAGCTATGCAAGCAGGTTGGAAAGTAATATCAGGAACTGAAAGCTTACAAGGTGTAAAAGTTGCTGTTCAAGGGGCTGGTAATGTTGGTTATCCACTAATAAAATATTTATATGAAAGTGGTGCAAAAATATATTTTTGCGATATGAGTGAAACCAGAATAAAACAAGCTCTTGAAGAAATGCCAGAATTAACTCTTGTAACCAATGAAGAGATTTTTGATCTTGATGTTGATGTTTTTGCTCCATGTGCAATAGGTGCTCAAGTCAATTCTCAAACTATTCCAAGATTAAAAGTAAAGCTAGTTTGTGGTGCTGCTAATAATATTTTAAAAGAGCCAGAAGCTGATGCTCTTAACCTAAAAGAAAGAGGAATTGCCTTTGTTCCTGATTTTGTTTGTAATAGAATGGGTATTATTAATTGTGCTGATGAATGGCTTGGTTATCTTGGTGAAGATATTAGAGTGGCAGCTGAAAGAGTTTTCCCAGATACATTAAGAGTTTTTAAATATGCAAAAAACAGATCAGTTACCACAATGCAAGCAGCTAAGGATCTGGCTGATATTGCGGCAAGTGAGCTACATCCAATGATTCTACATCGTGGAAGAAGAATTATTGATCATCTAATTAATTCAGGATGGCATAAAAATGAGATACAAAAAAATGATAGTCAAGAATTAGCATTTGTACCTGTACTTGATGAAACTGATATTAGAGTAGGCTGGGAAAAGCGTAATGCTTTTAGAGGAAATGAGATAACTATTGCTGCTTCTCCTATATCAGCGTCTTCAAACCCTGACCTTTACTCCTTCTTATCTCCTCTTTTACTAGACATTAGAGCTAGATCATTAGAGTTAATCACAGGTAAAAAAACAAGGCGAATATTAGGCTCTAATCATGGGGGGTTGTCACTACAAATAGCAATTGAGCAACAAATACCTTATGAACGTGAAGAGGTTGGACAGCCTAGATTTTTGGAGCTATGTCATGATTCACACAAGGCAAATGATGAAGAGATAAGAAAGCAGCTTCATAAAATAGGTATAGGTTTTGATCATCATACATGGCTTAATCCAATGGCCGAAACAGGAAAAAATGCAGTTAATAAACTTTATAGGTTTTTATCTGACAGTGACCTTATAACTAGGCAAAATGATTTATTAAATTATTGCTCTGATTCACAAACTATTTTGGTTTCATCTGATGTTAATCGAGCCGAGATTAATGTTGAAAATCGTTATATCTTAAAATTTAAAACTAAAAATAATCAATTTGTTGAAACGGTTTGTTTTTTTCCTGAATATCTTCTTGGAGCTGTAGCAATAGCTGTTAGCCCAAATGGTCGATTTAAAGATTTAGTTGGTCAATCTGTTTTTGACCCATCAAGAAAAATAGACTTACCAATTATATTATTGGAAAGCATGAGTACTGATGCGGAGTTTATTACACCAATTCATAGTCATGAAGATTTAAGGATAGCAAGAGAAAACGGTTTTGATCAAATTATAAAAATATTTAATGATAATGGAACTATTTGCTCAAAAGGTTATGAATCTTTATCTAAAGAAGATGCTAGAAATCTAATTTTAAATAAGTTTGCTGAAAATGTTATTATTGAAAAAGGTAATTTTAAAGCTTCTGTTCTAAGAAATGCAAAATCTGAAAGTATCTTAATTACAAAATATTCAAGCCAATTATTTGTCAAACTCGAAGAAGCAAAAGAATTATTTTATCGTGCAGTTGAAGATGATTTAATCAGGTTTTCTCATCCTAATTGGAAAACAGTTGTTTTGAACTATCTAAAAAATATTGATTTTTGGTGCATATCCAGACAATATTGGTGGGGTAATGAAATACCAGATAAAGCAATTGGTGAAGAAAAAGAAGTTTTTTCTACTTGGTTTTCATTGGCTGCAATGGCACTTCAAGGAGCTGGATGGTTAGAAAATCCAAAGCCGATGCCAATAGATGAAGTTTTTGTTAATCCTGATTATTTGATCAGATGGGTTATACCTTCTCAATTAATTTCATTACTTGTTGTTGGTAGACCTGTTTTTACTCAAATTAATGTTCATGGCTCACTTCATGTGGTTGAGAGATTGTTAAAACCTGTTGAGGGAGTCAATAACACAGCTAATGATGAAGAAAGATTTACTCATAATACAATAAAAAGACCGATGCAAAAAAGATTAGGTAATGTTATCGAACCTGTCACATTGATCAGAAGATTTGGAGCCGATAGCCTTAGATTAGCTTATTTATTATCCTTAGGTAATGGATTTCAACAGCAAGTTACAGCCTCTCAAGATCATTTTAATTTAGCTAAAAACTCATTACATAAATTTGTTACCAAACTAACAAATATTATGAATATTTTGAAAAAACAAAATAGCTCCTCACAAACTCAGAATGATCTTGATATTATTGAAAAATGTAATAAAATATGTGATATTACAACTCAAGCTTATCACGATAATCGTTTGGGTGATGCAGCTAAACATTTGATTGAAATGAATGATTATTTTGTTAAATACTGTAATAATGTGGCCGAATACTATCACGAAACTAATAAATCAGGTCAAGCTTTTGAAACTCTTGACTATATAATAAAAAAGATGAAAGATGTTTTTAGCCCTATTTGTCCTTATCAATTTGAAAAGCTATCAAGTTGGATGGATAAACAGAAAAATATGTTAAATATCCAAGTTTATAAGTAACTTCTTGATATAAACAATAGGTTTAAACAAAATATGTTAAATTAAGTTTGAAATATAGTATGGGCGGGGTTTACCTCCGCACTTCACTTAACAACATTGATAAATATCTATCAGCTCTTATGATTATTTATACCGATTATTTAGGGCGGAGTACAAATTAAAAAATCTATAAAACGGCTTTAGCCGCATTAACCAATCCGTGAGCATATTCTGGATTAAAACCATCTTTACCTAAATGTGTAGCAGTAGATTCAAGTCTTTCTTTTACTTC
>JACMQJ010000377.1 GCA_014377055.1 Candidatus Sericytochromatia bacterium | reverse complement strand
GATAATGGTAAGCAACGTATTTTTATTATTGGGGCTACTAATATCCCAGAGGTTCTTGATAGTGCTGTTATTAGTAGATTTGATATGCAAACTATACCTTTACCAAAAAAATCAGAGAGAGAAAAATTATTTGAATTATATATACCTTCATTACGTGAAAATAATTGGAATAGATTAAACAAATATACATTTATTGAAAAGACAGAAGGACTCTCAGGAAGAGATATAAAAGACATTTCTAACACTATCAAAACCAAGCTTTCTTACAATGATAACAAGATTTCTAATAAAGACATTTTTGATACAGCTTTAGAAATTTTTAAAGAAAAAGTTATTTCTACCAATAAAGATAAATTTGAATACCTTAGCTCAAAAAAGAATCGCTTAAATTTTGAAACTATTATTGGCTATAGAGGAATAAAAAAAGAAATACAAAACTCTATTACTTCGATCCTAAAAGCGGCAGAATTAAAATATTATAATATTGATTCAGAACAAGGTATTTTGCTAGAAGGTTCTCCAGGTAACGGTAAAAGCTTTATTGTAGAATGTGTGGCAGGAGAATTTAAACTGGATTTTATTAAAGTGATAGGCAAAGATATTGCTTCTAATTTGTATTCTGAGGATTCAAAAAAGCTATCAGATATTTTTACATCTGCTTTTAAAATAGCTCGTTTAAGTAAAATTGGTTGTGTACTATTTTTTGATGAGTTTGACGGAATTGCCGCCAAAAATACCAATCTCAATCTAAGAGCAACTATGCTCGATTTGATAGTTAAGTCAAGAGATGTTCCAAACCTTATTTTGATGTCAGCAACCAATTATATTGAGCTTTTGGATGAAGCAACCATTAGAGATGGACGTTTTGATCGTAAGATCAGAATAAATAATCCTAGCAGATCAGATACATTTGATTTACTCAGAGATTTTTTAAAAGAAGTTGATAAAATATCCAATAAAAATAAAATAGAAAATATAATTAGTAATCTTGTTTATGAACAAATACTTGATCATTTTGAAAAATATAAAAACACGAGCAAATCTAGTATTGCAGGCATTAAGGTCTTTACAAATAATTTAAAAAGACAAGCTTTCTTTAGTAAAAATATAGATCGAGAAAAAAGACTAATTATTGATGATGAAATTGTTTCTAACTTTTTAAAATCATTATAATCTAATTATTTAAAAAAATTGTTCGACATTAAATCATTTTTAATTTATAACTAGTAAAACGCATGTGATAATGAACATAAATTAAAATTTTAATACAACCCCTTATAGTTATGGTTGATATGTATTAACACAAATACTGTAGTTAGTATTATATTGCTGCTCTAATAGTCTTGCCTGTGTCCTTACCTGAGCGTCTGAATTAGCAGAAGTAGAAACTAACAATCCACAAACACTTGAATCTCTTGCACCTTGAGCGTATTGTCCACTAATTGTTACACCAGTAACTCCTGGTATCTGTTTTATTTGACCTTCTATTATGTTCAAGTTAGAATCCTCTTTAGATCCACAACCAGATATATATATGACTGACAAAATGATAAAACTTTTAAGCATTAGATGTTTCATTTATAGTATTACCAAAATATGATTTTTATATATTAAAATATTACAAGAAAAAAAATATAGTCAATTTATTAATATATTTTATTATGCTTTTTCGATTGACAAAAAATGATATTATATTACAAGAAAAAATAATTTATTTTATAAAGATTGTCATAGGTATTATTTAGATGTTTAGAACAGGTACAGATATTGAATTAGCTGCCAGTATTCTCAGAAGTGGTGATGTCGTAGTAATACCTACCGAAACAGTTTATGGTCTTTCTGCAAATGCTTTTAACCCTGAAGCAGTAAAAAAAATTTTTGCAATAAAAAAACGACCTCTTTTTAATCCTTTAATTGTTCATTCTGACAGCCTGACAAAAGTTGAACAGTATGTTGCCGAATTTCCCCTTAAAGCTAAAAAACTGTCTGAAAAATTTTGGCCTGGACCTTTAACAATTGTCCTAAAAAAAAGTAACATTATTTCAGAAATTGTGACAGGTGGAAATTCAACTGTAGCAGTACGAATTCCTAATCATCCACTGACTATTGCTTTGCTTAAATTACTTGATTTTCCACTGGCAGCACCAAGTGCTAATCCATTTGGTTTTATTAGTCCAACCACACCTCAACATGTAGAAGAACAATTAGGGGACAAAATTAAATATATCCTTGATGGTGGAAAATGTATGGTTGGGATTGAATCTACCATTATCGGATTCTTTGAAGATGAACCTGAAATTTTAAGATTTGGCGGTATTTCTATTGAAGATATTGAAGCAATTATTGGCAAAGTTAAAATAAAAAATAACGATTTTTTAGAAAACCCAATTGCCCCAGGTCAGTTAAAAAGTCATTATGCTCCAAAACACAAACTTATTTTTGGAGATCTGGAAAAAATGATAAAAAAAGGTGATTATAACCCTGTAAAAATTGGTATTTTGTCATTTAATAATTTATATTCAATGATACCTCAGGAAAACCAGATAAGATTATCTAAAAATTTGGATCTCAATGAGGCTGCTGGAAATTTATTTGATTCACTTCGCAAGCTAGATAAACTGGATATTGAAGTTATTTTTGCTGAAGAGTTTCCAAACAGAGAGTTAGGAAGGGCAATAAATGATCGTTTAACCAGAGCTTCAGCTGAAAGATATTAACTTCGGAATTTCGACATAATTCAAATATTTATTTCCTAGCGTTAGGGTTGCTACTCTCTGGAATATGTATCTTATCCATGACATTGTTATTTTCCTCTAATTGGAATCTGTTGTTACTTTGTACTTCCTTTTCATTTTAGGATAAATATTAAGCTTCTTTTTTAGTCTAGCTACTTTATTACGACTAATATTTAAACCACCTAGTACAAGTTCAGCATGTATTCTATTTATTCAATAAGTTTCTCTACTAGATTTAAATATATCTAATATTTTAGCTTCTAGTTCGTAATCAGTTAAATCTGGTCTTTTTAACCAATCATAATAGCTACTTCTTGATACATCTAATATTTGGCACATCTGCAGTATTTTAAAATTTGAATCCTTAATTATCTCAAATTTTACATCCTATTGCAGATGGTCAATGCTTTTTTTAAGATTTGATTTTCCAATTCCAAGTTTGAAAGCTTTTTTTTAATTCTTTCATCTCCTGTGAATCTTGAGATTTTGGTTTCACGTTCATGTATTTCCTCCATTTGTATAATATTGAATTTGATATACCTAAATCCTTACAGATTTCTGAAATTGGCTTATCTTAAGTATTCGATAACTCTAATGTCATTTTCTTAAATTCTTCTGTATAAAATTTCTTCAATAAAACATATCCTTTTTAAAATTGTGTCCAATTTTTTAGGGATACTCCATAATATCAAAATTAAAAATGGGAATGAAGTTAAAGTAATTTCTTATAAAAATGATTCAATTAAAACATTAAGTTATCAAAAATATTTTCAAGATAATAAAGATGATGATCAGATTGCACAAAATAGAGAAAATACTGTTCATAAGCTTTTGGAGTATAAGATTAATTCTAAGGAAATAGCAATAAAAATGATTAGAAACAATCTTTCAGAAGAATTGGTTGATAAGTGTTATCAACCAATATTAATTAACTAAACTAAATATGGCTTAAATATATTTTTATCTTGTCACTTCATTTGTATAGAAGGTTAGGGTATTTCTACAAAATAATGTCGTCAGGATCAATTACAGGTTTTGTACAAACAAAATCCTTACATATATATGCTGTTGGTCTATTTGCTAGTGACACCTTTTTTTTATGTATTTCTAAAGATAAATCCTGCTTTTCTGTATTAAGAAAATATACCATTAATTCTGGCTTGAATGACTCATTAATTTTATCCAAAAATGGTCTTACTTCGTCAATATTTTTCCCAACAAGTACAGCG
>JACMQJ010000376.1 GCA_014377055.1 Candidatus Sericytochromatia bacterium | reverse complement strand
TGAAAGATGAGTATTTTTCTGATGATAAAATACATATTAGTCCATTGTATGATCATTTTTATTATGATGAAATAAAAGAAAAACTAGGTATAACATTAGTTCGTAAGAGTAATATAAAATTGGATTTATTTGAAAAGAGTAAAGAAAATAAATCAGCTATTTCTTTTAATATTACCTCAGATATGAGGTTTGATGCAAAAACTTTTTTTAATATATTTTTTAAGACTATAGATATACCTGAAATAATAGATCATAAAAATCTTGTATCTATCAAGCAAGAATTAAGTAAAATAATTATTAAGAAATTGTCTGATAGAGGTGATTTTATACAAATAGACATGGATACAGATATTGTTAATGATGGCTTATTGGATTCATTTGATATATTAGAAACATACACTGAGATGTTAGATTTATTAGAGCTAAAAATAGATTTTCAAATTAACCTTTATTATCTAAGTAGCATTAATAAGTTAGCTGATTATATTTTTAAACATTATCAGCAAAAACTAACTAAAAGAGATTTTTTTGTATCTTTTCAAGGTAATTTTGATATACCTGAGCAAAAAGATTTAATCATTCAATCTGAAAATAAAATTGCTAAAATGGATATTTGGGTTTTTAAAATTTTTGATTCTGTTGCAGAAATATTATCACCAAATAAAAAAATAGAATTTGGATTTGTTTTTTTGTGGTTAGCATTATATGAGAGTGAAATGAAAAATTATAGGAAAGCAATACAGCTTTTACAGAGTTCGAGAGAAGCAAATATCAAAAACCCAATTAAAGATGGCAGAGTTAACTATTATTTGCAAAAATGGTTTAAACTCTTATAATATGCGTTTTAAAATCAAGTACATCATTAAATATGTTTTATTAATTCTCTCATCTCTGACTATTCAGTCTTCATTTTTACCTTGGAATTATATTTTAGACAATAACTATGGTCTAAAAGAGTTTAATAATAATAAATACGCAGATTCAGAAAAATTATTTTTGAAAGCAGATCATGATAATCCTAATAATTCACAAATAAAATTTAACCTTGCAAGTGTGATGTATAAAGAAAAAAAATATATAGAAAGTCAATCAATATATCTTGAGCTTTTAAAAAGAGAAAAATTGGATAGTATTCTAAGACAAAAGATTCATTACAATCTTGCAAATGTTCTTTATAGAATGGGACAACAAAGTAATCCAGAAATGTTTTGGGGAAATGCCATAAAACATTATGAAATAGCTCTGGATATTATTCCACAAGATAAAAATGCTAAGGATAATTACGAATTTGTAATGAATAAGCTAAAAAAGAATAATCATCAAAATCAGAATAACCAAACTGAAAATAAAGAAAGTAATGATAAAAATAATTTTAATAAAAATCAGACAAATAGCTCTGACAATTCAATACGAAAAATTCCTCAACAATTGGATGATAATATATCAGAATCAGACATCAACCAGCTAATGGAACAAATGAAGAAGGATGAAGAGAGTACGCAAAGCTCTCTTAATAGAAGGCAAGAAAATAATTCACAAAACAAAAATAAATCTCAAATGATTAAGAAAGATTGGTAAACATTGATTTTTGAATTATTATTGTATCTAACATTAATGTTATTGCTTTTTTAATAAATATGGCTAAAGTAAGATTTGTAGGCTCAAATTTAAATAAAGTTACCGAAATAAAAGTAGGTAAAATTATATTAGAAGGAGCAGAAGAAAATGGTATTGATATACCAAATGGATGTAGATACGGAGCTTGCTATGCTTGTTCAGTTGAAGTCATTAAGGGTATAGAAAATATAGATTTCCCTAATCTAAAACCATCAAAAAATAAAATAATGACTATTCTTACTTGTATTAGTAAAATCAAGAAGAATGGTGAGATCGTAATTAAACTTTAGTTTTTTCAATATGCTTGGCACACTCATCACAATTAACCCAGCCAGAATCTCCATCTTTATAATATTCTTTTTTCCAGATAGGCAAACGTGTTTTTATATTATCTATAATGTACTCACATGCTTCAAAAGCAGGGCCTCTATGAATAGACGTTACACCCAGCCAAATGGCTATTTCACCTACTTTTAATTTACCAACTCGATGAATACATTTGACATCTAACAATTTAAATTTTTCTTTTGCTTCCAAAAATATTTTTTCAGCTTCACTTTTTGCCATAGCAGAATAGGCTTCATATTCAAGCATCAAAACTTCTTTATTTTCATTAAAATCTCTAACCCAGCCTTCAAAGCAAACAAAACCACCAGCTTTATTATCCAATAGCTCTGATTTTAAATCACTATTTTCAAGCGGTATTTCTGAAATCAAAAAAATCATTTTG
>JACMQJ010000375.1 GCA_014377055.1 Candidatus Sericytochromatia bacterium | reverse complement strand
CTTTTTACAAATTACAGTTGATACGGTTGATAGATTTCAAGGAAGTGATAGGGATATAATAATTTTTTCTAGTGTCATTACCAAAGATGAACAAGTAACTGATTTTTTTACTGATTTTAGGAGAATAAATGTATCAGTAACGAGAGCCAAGAAAAAATTTATTCTGATCGGTAATAAAGATATTTTAATCAAATCTGATTTATTTTATAAATTAATTAGGCTTTCTAAAGAAGTCGAATTATTAGTTGATTAGTTTACTTACTTTAAAAAAATAAAGATTTAGCTATACATTCGACAGTCTCAGTAACCGGGGTGTAGAAAAAGAGTATTAAAAAATTATTCTTTTCATTTGTGTTTATCTGTGGTTAAAATATCTTTATTTATAAAACGTTTAGAATATAAATAATGCCAATTATTCCTTCTTATATTTTATTTTTCTGTTAGAATTAAATAACTTTAAAATTTTGGAGGTTCAACTTGTCAATTCAGCCTATTATTAGAAATAAAATAAGTAATGTAAGCTATGAATCCACAAAAACTAAAGCAAGTTTATTCACTCAGAGAATAAATGTTTTACCTAATAATCAAGAAGCCTCACCAATTAGAGAAAATATTAATAATATTGATCACACTAAAACTTTTGAAAGTAATACAAGTCATTATGAAAGCTCATTAATTGATCCAAATGAATTATCTTTCCCTAGCTCAAAAACCACAGCCCATAAGTTTGTTAAGCAATTAAATGATGCCCTGCCGAGTCAAAATAACAGTGAATTTAGTTTTGTTGATATTAGTAATTCTAATGATAAGACTAATAATCAAAGTAAAGTCATTGATCCAACAAAATCTAATGAATTGAGGAAAATTAATTTAAAAGATATTGATAAAATAGATATTAAAAATCAAGTTTCAGAGATGATTTTTTATTTATCCGTTAAAGAAGATTTTAAAGACATTCTATCAGAAAATCTTAATTCCGATAAATTTATTATTAATGGTACTAATCCACAAGATATTTTAAATGATTTAATATCAGATATGGCAAACTTAACAATCAAGAAACTTATAGAAAGTGCTGATTTGGCAGAGTCATTAATTGATCTATCAATAGAACCAAGTTTTAAAATAGAGATTGCTTTCTTTGAAAAGTTACGCAGTATTATCACAGATCTTGATCAAGCCTTAAGACAACTATATCAAGAAGTTGAGAAAAAAAGTAAAGACTCAAAAATAGAAATAAAAATCAATCGTTTTGATCCTAAAGATCTAAAGCCAAAAGTAAAATAAGTTTAACATTTATAAAAAAAAGGAGATAAAAATTATGTATATTACAGGTCTTTCAGGTAATGAGATTTATTGTGCACACAAGTTAGGTTATCAAGCAGGAGATGTTGTTATTGGTAATAGTGTACACTCTATGGGATTTATTGGCAGTATTTCGTCTGGTTTTAAGTCTATGGTAGGAGGAGAAATAGTACAATTTACACAGCTAATCGAAGAAGGTCGTGAAACATCTTATGCTCGCATGGAAAAAGAAGCTGTTGATAGAAATGGTTATGGCATCACTGGTGTAAGAAATGAATTAATTTTTCATAATGGTAATATTGAATTTTTATCCATTGGTTCATCATTGCATACAGAAGAGCATCCAAGAACAGATAAATTAAATTTTTCGACATCATCTGACGGTCAAGAACTTTTTTGTCAGGTTGATGCAGGTTACACACCTCATAAATTTGTTTTTGGAAATATTGCTTATTCTATGGGTATTGGAGCAAGTATTATCTCCAGCTTTAAAAGTCTTGGTAGAGGAGAGGTTAAGGAGTATTCGGATGTTTTTAATACAACTCGAAAAACTACTTTAGAACGTATTATTAGAGATGCAAAAAAACATAGTAATAAAGCAAATGCTGTTGTTGGTATCAGAACAAATATTTTACCTATCGGAGCATCAGGATTTCAAGAAATGTTAATGATTGGTACTGCTTCACATCATCCTTTATTGCCTCCTCAATCTTCTGGTGTTGTGACTAGTGACTTAACTTGTGCTGAGATGTGGAATTTAACAAAGATGGGATATGCACCTATTAGCTTAGTTCTTGGTACTTCTGTATATTCTTTAGGAATAGCTGGCAGTCTTACATCATTTTTTAAATCTTTTACTAAAGGTGAGATTCCTGAACTTTCAAAAATGATCTATGATGCTCGTGAAAACTCTATTGATTCAATCAAAAGACAATCAAAAGGAATGGGAGCAGATTCTATTGTTGGAGTCAAAACTTATGTTTATCAGCTAGGTGGCGGTCTGATCGAATTCTTGGCAATAGGTACTGCAATTAAAAAAGTTGATGGATTAACTACAAAATCAGATGAATTAATACCACAAGCAATTATTCATGACAAGGATACTTTTATTAATAATGCCGAATTTAGCTATGGTATTGATCTTAATGAACAGAATGCGAAATAAGTAACAATATAGTAATTTAATCAAATTATAACTATTGTATAATTAACCTTATAAGATAAAAGCTGAATAAGACTAAAATGGAAGAAAAAAAGTTAAAGAATTTACCATCTGGAATACAAACATTTAAAAAAATAATAGATCAAAATAAGCTTTATGTTGACAAAACAGAAGAAATATATAAGCTACTTGAAAATGAGGACAGTTTCTTCTTCTTATCTCGCCCAAGAAGATTTGGTAAATCATTATTAATTACTACCTTACAAGAGATATTTTTTGGCAATAAAGAATTATTCAAGGGTTTATGGATATATGATAAAATAGAGTGGAAAAAATATCCTGTTTTAAGAATTGATTTTAATGGAATGGTTTATTCACAGGGTACAAAAGCATTTATAGAATCATTAGATAGTAAAATACAAGATTTAGCTAATGACTATAAAATAGTACTAGAAAATAAAGACTTCAAGAAAGCTTTTAAAGAATTAATAAAGAAACTATCTGAAAAAGAAAAAGTTGTAATATTAATTGATGAATATGATAAACCTATAATTGAGTATATAGAGGATATTGAAAAAGCAAAAGAAATGAGGGGCATATTAAAAGATTTTTATATAACATTAAAAGAAGCTGACGAATATATACATTTTGCGTTTTTAACTGGTGTTTCTAAGTTTTCAAAAGTTTCAGTTTTTTCAGCTTTAAATAATTTGACAGATATATCATTGAACGAAAAATTTTCTAAGATAGTTGGAATTGATGAACAGCAATTATATAGTTACTTTGGTGAAAGAATAAGATTATTAGCAATAAAAAAGAATAAAACAGTCGATGAAATAAAACTAGCCCTAAGAAAATGGTATAACGGATATTCTTGGGATGGCAAAAACTTTATTTATAACCCATACTCACTCTTAGCTGTTTTTAACACTGAAGAATT
>JACMQJ010000374.1 GCA_014377055.1 Candidatus Sericytochromatia bacterium | reverse complement strand
TTGATTAATGTTCGACCATTTCGTTCACCACATCACTCTATATCTTATGCTGGAATGGTTGGAGGAGGTAGTCCTCCACGACCTGGAGAAGTAACATTGAGTTCAAATGGAGTTTTATTTATTGATGAATTACTTGAGTTTAAAAGAAACTTGTTGGAAACATTACGCACACCATTAGAGGATAGAGTTGTAACTATATCAAGGGCTTTAAGCTCGATTACTTATCCTGCCAATTTTATGTTAGTTGCTGCTCTTAATCCCTGTCCATGTGGTTATCGTGGTGATAGATTAAAAGAATGTGTCTGTAGTGCTGGTAATGTAGAGAGATATTGGAGCAAATTATCTGCTCCATTACTTGATCGAATTGATTTACATCTGGAAGTGCCAAGACTTAGTAATGATGAGTTATTATCAACAAGATTGGCAGAACCATCAGCTAATATCAGAAAAAGAATTATCAAAGCTAGAGATATTCAGGTACAAAGATTTAAGGGAACAGGAATATTTTCTAATTCACAAATGCAACCAAAACATTTAAGAAAGTATTGTAAATTGGACGATACAGGAGTAGATCTTTTAAAAAGAGCTATCAATCATTTAGGTTTAAGTGCTAGAGCTCATGATAGGATTTTAAAAGTGGCAAGGACAATCGCTGATCTTGATACCTCAGAAAATATTAAAGCCCAACATTTGGCTGAAGCAATACAATATAGGAGTTTGGATCGTAATAGACTTTAGAGTAATTCTTAGTAATACTATTTAGCCTGTCCACCTGATTCCCAAGGAAAGGGAAATGCTCTTACTTCCTGAGTTTTTTCATCAAACATGTATGGTCTGGCAAATGGATCCATAGGTAATTTTTTTAGATAGCCTTGATCAACCAAAGTTTTTAATTCTCTCAAACTTTTTGCTGGAGTTGTATCAGCTGTTATATGTGGTTGTTTTGTCGATAAAGTATCATCAATATTAGTTTCTTGTGATTTTTGAGCTTTATATTTATCATTATATTTTTTTATAGCTCTTTTGATATTTTCAATATCAGCTTCAACTTTAAACTCGACAAGTTTTTTGTAAGCTCTCTCCATATCTGGCTTATCACCTGATTTTTTGGCTCGGTCATATACTTGTTGCCACAAATTTATTTTTATTTCAAGATCTGTTGCAGTATCTGAGATTAACAAAGCTGCTAACTGCTTGTTAATTGCTGGTGAGCCTGGTATATCTCCTGCTTTATTAAGGTAGCGTGCTGCTGCGGCTTTATTTTTTTTCCCATTAATATAATAAAGAAATCCAGCTTCATAAGGTATGTACCATTCATTAGGATTATATTTATTACCTCTATCCAAAATACTTATTGCCCTACCTAATTCTTTATTGTCTGTAAGGTAATACGCACCATAAATATAAGCATCTTTAAAATATGGGTCTAAAGTAGTTATGGTGTTGACAAGAGAATAAGTTTCAGGATGTAATTTCATAGTCATACCATCACCTGTATATTGTAGTAATTGAAGCCATAACATATCAGCCAAAAAATTATCGTAGCCGATAGCTGCAACTTTCATTATTTCTGGATCAGGTAAATTAAAAACCATATCAGTTTTAACAGGATTATTATTATAAATGCTATTCAAAAATAAATGTGAAATATGTGTTGCTGGAATTAATATTGCTAATAATCCTAATGTGATAATTTTATTCATATTTTAGAATTCTTTAAATTCAAAAATAAATATGGAGATAACTAGTAAAACAGATGTGTATATAAGACCATAAACAATCCCACCAGTAAATATTTCTGTATTAAGACTATTAGGACTATAAGCGACTAAATTTTTAATATTTAATTTTTCTAAATCAGGTAAAATATAATAAATAATCTTGGTTACTGCAATAAAAGTTGGGTTTTTTGATAACTCACCAAAATTTAATAAATCATGGCTAAAATGTCCTATGATATAGACTGCTAGTGTATAAATAGAGCTCATAACAGGTGACGCTATTGTCGAAAAAAGTATAGCTATTGCAACCAGTAATGTTAATTCAATATAGCTTAAAAATATCGCTTGTAAATAAATAGCAGGTGTTGTTGATGTGACAAAATAAATTAAGCCATAAAAGAGTACTGTCATTATTGAAACAATTACAAATAAAGTTATAGAAAGTCCAAGATGTTTACCAATAATAAAGCTTGATCTTCTCAAAGGCTTGGTAAGTAATAAATAAATAGTTTTTTTATCTATTTCTTTACTTAATAAATTTGTACCAACAAATAATGTTATTAATACACCAAAAATACTGATAGAAGCAAGCCCCATATCAACTATTACCTTTTCAACTTGTCCCATGCTAAGTGTCGATAATAACAGGCTACCAAGGATCATAAATATTGAAAATAAGAGAATAATGTATAATACTTTATCTCTAATGGCCTCTTTATATGTATTAAATGCTATAGGTAAGATATTCATCTGTTATTTATCCTCTTTTATTTGCTGATACATTGGTATTTTCGTTAACAAGTCGGACAAATGTTTCTTCAAGACTGACACGATAAGGATTCATTCCAATTACTATTCCACCTGATTGCTTGGCAATAGTCATTCCTTTGATAGCATTATCGAGATCATTAAATGTAGCATAAATTTCATCATCATTCTCAGCTTTTTGTAATTTTAAAGAAATTCTTTTCATATTGGTTTTTCCCATAGCATTTAAGTTTTTGATCAAAACACGATAAATATTATCAACTGGAGTTGTTAAATCTGCGACAGTACCCTGTTTAATAATTTTACCTTTAACCATGATGGCTACTTTATCACATAACTCTTCAACATCAGAAAGTATATGAGTATTAAAAAAAATCGTCTTATTTTCTTTTTTTAAAAATTTCATTATTTCTTTAACATCATGTCTTCCCATTGGATCAAGTCCTGACATCGGCTCATCCAAAAATACTAGTTCAGGATTATTGATTAATGCTTGAGCAATACCAATTCTTTGTAACATACCTTTGGAATATGTTTGAAGCTGTTTTTTGCCTGCACTTTTTTCTAGTCCAACTAGTTCAAATAATTCATCAATTCTTGTTTTGAGTGATTTACCTTGCATTTGATGTAACTT
>JACMQJ010000058.1 GCA_014377055.1 Candidatus Sericytochromatia bacterium | reverse complement strand
TCAGCAATTAGTTTTTATGAGATCGGAATTAGATTAAAAATAATAAAATCAGATGAATTATTTCGTCAAAAAGGTTTTTCAACATTTCAAGATTTTTTGAGAACTCCTGAGATAGATATTACTACTACTTTGGCTGAAAGATTTATGTTAATGAATGATGATGAAGATTTAAAAAAATCAATGTATTTGGGTTCAGCCAAAGTTACTGAGATTTTAAAACTTGATCCTGAACAAAGAAAAAAGATTCTATTTGATCCAATCGAAATAAATGGCGAAAAGAAAACGGTTGATGAACTATCTCTTAATCAACTAAAAAAAGTTTCTCAAGAATTTAAGCGTTCAGGAAAAATGAAATGTGACCGCTGCGGACGTTGGGTTGATCACTTAAAAGAGTTAGACGGTAAATTTTATGGAGCTGGTAATAAAGATAGTTGCTATGATAAAGAGCTTGAAGAAAGAAGATCTCTTGAAGAAAATGCTATACCAGCAGCACAATTTGATAATGTACTAAATGGTCTAAAAAGTACAATGATTGTCAATCCTGCTCCTGAAAATGAAAAACCTGCTTCAACAATTAATTGGTTGCCTGAAAGTATTTATCAGATTTATGGTCAGTTTTTGCATCAATATGAAAAAAATTCAGAAGAATTATCTTATTCTCAACTTGAAAAGGAAGAAGAGATTATTAACAAGTTAGTAATATTATTAAAAACACGACTAAGAGATGTCAAAGAGTCTATAAGTTTATTAGCTGTTGGTGTTGAATAAATACGAATAACTGATTTAATTGATTAAAGGATTAACACAGATTTTTTAAAATATTATTTGTGTTACTTCTCATTAATTATCTTTTTATTTGAAGCAAAAATCTTTTATTGTGGGGTATAGATACTTTTTAAGTAATCTTTTGCATAACTTATTGCTTCTGGCTTATTTTTAATTATTTTTTCAGCTTGACCTTTTTGAATAATATTCAATAAATTGCCAATTATTTTTCCTGCTGGAATATTTAATTCTTTCATTAATTCTTGACCATTTATAATTGATGGTGGATTAGACAAAAGCTCATCTTCAATAAATAATTTATATATTTCAATTATTATTTTTTGTTCTTTTAGATCTTTTGTTTGAATAAAATGTAATATTAATGAGCTTATAACTTCTTTTTTTCGTTCTTTAAATAATAAAAAAAGATTAGTCCTGTTTATTTCAATATTTAGAACATTTTCTATTTGATGATAATAACAGATATTTTTTAGAATGAAGTTTTGCTCGACTGAACTAAAAGTATAAAGTTTTACTAATTTTTCTATTTTAGATAAAAATTCGATCATAGTTATAGAATAATCTTTAAAATTAGCTAGTAAGAGAACTATTTTTAATAATGATTTTCTACTATGATTATATATTAAATTTTCGGATAAATATTTGTCAATTTTTTCATTATAAGGAAAGTAATCATCTATTTGCTTTGTTATTAATTCATATTTACAGATACAATCAATAGACTTAATCAATAGTGATTTATTTAAGTTGTTAAAATCTTGGAATAAATAATATAAAATGTCCGATTTATACATTTGCTCTAAAAATTTAGATGAGTTATTTATACTAAGAATATCAAATAATTCTTTTAAAACTCTCTCCTTGGCAGGATTTACAATTAATTTACCCAATTGATTAATATATTCTGAGGTGTTTTTTTCAATCTTAAAATTATATTTCGCTGAAAATCTAAAAGCTCTAATTAATCTAAGAGGATCGCTGATAAAATTATCGATGGCATTAGTTTTTATAATTCCATTTTTTAAGTCCTGATAACCATTACAAGGATCAAAAATATCTTTTTCAGAAATATTATATTTTCCATCAATTAATTTTTTAATAGACAATGTATCAAACCTGATAGCTATTGAGTTGATAGTTAAATCTCTTAAGCTTAAATCTTCTTCGATAGAATAACCAACTATCTTAGCAATATCAAAGTTTAAATCAAAGTTATTTCTTTCTTTATTCCAAACAACTCGACTAATATCTCTAACATCATCCAAAACAACTAATGCTCCACCTGTTTTATAAGCTAGTTCTTTACTGATTAAAAAAGCGTCTTTAGAAACAACAAAATCATAGTCTAAAGAATCAACATTTAACAATTTATCTCTGACTAATCCACCAACCAAATAAATATCTTTAGAAACTATATTTAGTAATTCAGTTAAGCAGTATTCTAAAAAATCTTTAAAATTATCTTTTTCTAATCTCATACATTTTTAATTAAAATTATTTTGTTGCGACTTGTGATAATTCTTTTTCTAACTCGTCCAATATAATCTCATAAGTTTTTTCACCACTAACAAGATCTATTAGTTTTGCAGAAAGTTTTTTAACAAAAAAAGTAATAATTTGAACTGTTTCATTTAAAACTCTTGGATCAATAGCTTTTTCTTTACTCAAAAAGTTATATCTAAAAAATGCTCCCTCAGATTCACTCATACCAAAAAATCCTATAGGGCAAACACGATTAAATATACCTAAAATTCTATATGCTTCTATCGTTTCTTTATAGATTTTTAAATTAATTGGAGCAAAAAATTGAACAATAAAAGCACTATTAATATCTTTTTTTATGTCAGAGGCTTGTAATAAATCATCAACAAACATCAGTTGAATAACAGGAGAATTATTTATATCAACATCTGTTGCAATCAAAAGTTGAGGTATTGAATTTTCGTTACTACTTGGCATAACATAACAATTTATATTTAGCTTATTTATCTCTATTTGCATTTTTTCAAAAACTAACTTTGATTGTTCAAAACTATTTTCCATTTTAAATTACCTATCTTAAAATTATGTCTACTTGAATTTGTGTATTTACCGTTGAATTTGTAATATAGTGTTATACATAGTTGTAGGAGCTGGGTTTACCTGCACCCTTCACTTAACAAATAAAAACTCTATTAATTCTTATGATTATTTATGCGTTTCATTATCTGTAACGTTTATTTAGGGCGGAGGTAAACCACGCCCCCTACGCATAGTTGGTAAATATTACAGCGTTTTTAATTACGTTTTATTTACCCATAAAAGCTAACATATCCATTTTGGTAACAAGAGAAATAGGCATATCATTTTCTGTGACAATTACTGCCGAAGCACCATTAGAAAGTTTGCTAAATACCACAGATATTTTGTCTGTTGAAACAATAGTTGGTAACGATTCATTCATTACTTCTTTGACAGATTTTGAAAAAACATTCATATCTTCAAAAACTTTATTTAAGAGATTTGATTCTTGAACACTACCAATCATTTTTCCATGTTCAAGAACAGGCATTTGTGATATATCATATTCTTTCATCATTTTTACAGCATCTGATACTGTATGATCAATAGAAACGAAAAGTAAATCTTTTGGCTTATCTTTTTGTGCTAATAATTGAGATACAGGCATATCCATTGATGGGTCAAGAAAGCCATTTTCTTTCATCCAATTATCAGAAAATATTTTACTTAAATAATTTCTGCCAGAATCAGGTAATAAAACAACTACCAATTTATCTTCACCTAAGTTGTGTTTTTGGATATATTTATTTGCTCCAGCGACTGCTGCACCACATGAACCACCAACCAAAACGCCTTCTTCACGTGATAATCTACGAGTCATAACAAATGACTCTTTATCAGATACAGTAACCATTTCATCAATTATATCAAGATTCATTGTACCAGGAATAAAATCCTCGCCTATACCCTCTACTTTATAAGGTCTCGCTACATCTCCTGAATAAAGTGAACCCTCTGGATCTACTCCAACAATTATTATATTGGGATTTTTTTCTTTAAGATATTTTGCCACGCCTGAAATAGTACCACCAGTACCCATGCCTGCAACAAAAACATCTATTTTTCCATCAGTTTGATCCCATATTTCAGGACCTGTAGTTTCATAATGGGTTTGTGGATTATTCATATTTTCATATTGATTAGGCTTGTATGCGCCTGGTATTTCTTGAGCTAATCTAGTAGAAACACTGTAATAACTTTCAGGAGATTCAGGCTCAACATTGGTTGGAGTGATAACAACCTCAGCACCATAAGCTCTGAGTAATCTAATTTTTTCGTCACTCATTTTGTCGGGCATAACAAAAACACATTTGTAACCTTTGATTGCAGCAGCCATAGCCAAACCAACACCTGTATTACCTGAGGTAGGCTCAACAATAGTACCACCTGCTTTTAGTAGACCTTTTTTTTCAGCATCTTCAACCATCTTAATACCAATACGATCTTTAATACTACCACCTGGATTCATGTATTCAAGTTTTGCTAACAAGGTTGCTTTTAAACCTTTGGTAACACTGTTAAGCTTGACTAAAGGCGTATTACCTATTAACTCAATTATATTATTTGCATATTTCATAAATAACCCCTTTGTTATGTTTTAAATACCAATAAACTCCGAATTTTAAGAGTTATTGTTGTTCAGCAATACCTTTTGCTGCTCTCATTTTTATCGAGAATTGTTTTAATTCACTTGATGTGTCTTTAGATTTTTCAAAATCTGTTAAAATTTTGTTTGTTTCATCTTTGTTGTATGAAGCTATTGCTTGTATAACACTAAACACTATTACCTTGTTATCATCAACATTTAGTTTTTTATCTGGATTATATAATAAATTTTTTAATAACTCAACTGAACGATCATCAGCAATTTGACCTAAGGCATATATATCAATTGATTTTGCTGAAATATCTTTCTCACTATTAACGGCTTGAATTAAGCTTGATACTGAAATAGGATCTCTTAATTTGGATAACGAAGCTGCTGCGTGCCATCTAACTTCTTTTGCCTCATCACCCAACATTTTTACAAGAGTTGCTGTAGCTTTAGGGTTATTTTTGAAATTACCCAAAGCTTTAGCAGCATTAAATCTCATAAACTTATCTTTATGATCAACATACTGATCATAGTCTTCAACGTTTTTATAATTAAAACTGGTAAATCTCAAAACTATCAAAAGGATGATTGTACCAAATACAGAGAAAATAGAGACGCCTCTAAAAAATTTCCTTCTCAAAACTGCAATATGTGCTTTTTGTTCCTCTGTTAACTCTTCTTCCACTAAATCTTTTTCAGACATTTTTTATGTACTTGAACCTATAAGGTCTGATTCGTAAAGTGCTACTTCCTCAGGTCTAAAGAATATTACTTCTTTGATACATGCTTCTGTACATATACCACAGCCAACACATTTATCTTCAATGACATGAGCTACAATAGAAGAAAGGTGCATTGTCAAATCATCACCAATTGCCATCATTTCTAAAGCATCATAAGGACAAAAATCAACACAAGCAATACAACCTGTACAATTTTCTTGATCCACTGTTACTTTTGGTCTATCTTTTCTGATCTTATTTTTTTCAACAATTTCACCAGCAGGATTTATAATAGCTTTAACTGGACAAACGTTTGCACATATACCACAGTCAATACATAATGATTCTTCGATCACATGTAACAATTTTGTAGCACCTGCAATAGCATCAGTGGGACATTCTTTAAGACACATTGTGCAACCTACACAAGCATCTGTTATAAAATGAGCCATATTATTCACTCCTTAATTCAATGATTAGATCTAATTAATTTAAAATCCACTTGCTAAATTATATATTGATTTTAACAAGTGGATAGATAAAGATAATATTTTTTTAACTCTTTTTCTTATCTCCCTCTCTTTTAAAAGAGAGGGTTAGGGTGAGTTATCCTATATTATTTCTTTTTGATTTCTTCGTTACTTTCTTCAACAGTCTTTGGTTTATAAATATATTTATAAGGTAGGTCATCATATTTACCTGTCATACCCATAATATATGTATAAGCTTGGCTTGTTTGTTCGTCTGTAAACCAAAATCTTGGCATTTTACCCTTTACAAAGTCGTCATATACGCCAGGACTTCTTATTTTATTATATATATAAGATTCTCTAGTATGATAAACGCCTCTTAATGGATCTCTATGTGCATAACCAAAATCAAATTTATGAATATCTTTTTCAGCTTCACCAGTTAACTCTGGACAATTCTGAGCACCTTCAAGACCAACAACATTATGACATGAAGCACAATTATAATTTTTCATAATAGCTTTACCTTTAGTGGCAAGTTCTACATTGTGAATATCTACTTGTGATTGAGGCATATTGTCCCATTTAAATGTTTGTAACCATGAAACTACTGAAAGAGTTTCTTCATCTGTCAAACCAAGGTTAGGCATGATTGTTCCTGGATGATATGATTGTGGATTTTTGATCCAGTTATACATCCAAGTAGGATTTGCTTTACTACCAACTCTACCTAAATCAGGTCCAACATTTGCACCTACGCCTTTGATAGCATGACACGAATTACAACCTTTTGCTTTAAATACTCTTTGACCATTACCAACTAATGAAGGATCTGGAACAACACCTTTTTTGATACCATAATTTGGATCACTTGAACTCAAAACATAAGCTGTAATAGCTGTTGCTTCTTCTTTACCAAGTGGGAAAGTAGGCATTTTTGATCTTGGTAGATAATGTCTTGGGTTCTCTACCCAATTTACCATCCATGTTGCATTTAATTTGCTTGATGCTTGTAATAATGGAGGACCATTTTTTACAGCTGCAGGTTGTCCTTCAATTTTATGACATGCTAAACAATTTGAAGCAGTAACAAGTTCTTTACCCTTATTAAAATAATCAGCAGGTATATTATCTGTTGTTTTATGACATTTTATACATGATGCTTCTACTTGTTTACCCTTAAACATAGGCTTTTCCCAAAATTCAACCCAACCATGAGCTGACTTTGATTTAGTAGAAAGACCTTGTCCTTGATGGCAAACAACACAACCAAAATCTTTTACATTATGCTTTACCAAAAATAGTTCTCTATTTGGATGAGTTTGAAAAACTTTAGGATATTTTTTATCTTCAAATCCATCTGTATTAGCTGCCATGTGGCAAGTCATACATCTATCAACTGTATTATTTAACTCAGGAATAATAATTTGTTGAATATCAATTGGTCTTTTTGCAATAACATCAAGTTTCTTATTAAGTAACTCAACTTTGGCATTTTTGTCTTCAAACTTAGACTTTAGATCAGTATATTGCTTAATATCATCTTTTGCTTCTTTTTGTGCTTTATCAAAACTAGCTCTCACAACATCTACAGCTTTATTTTGCTCATCAAGTTTTGCTTGAAGAATCATTTTCTGATCATTAATAGATGCTGTTGCATCATTATTACTTATATTCCTAGATATTTGATAATCTAATGAACCTATTGTACTCTTTGTAAACTTTGCATCTCTTTCTGCTTTATAAACATCAAACTTAAGTTTAGCCATTTTTTGATCTAAATCTTTTTGCTTGACAAGAGCTTCAGGAGAATTAACTTGATCTTCACTTGACTTGTAAGAAGCTTCAAGTTTTTTATAATCAGCATCGGCATCCATAGATTTTTTTAGATTTTCTAATTCTGATTTTGTTTTATCAAATTCTATTTTGTTGAAATCTGATTGATACTTTTTCCATTCTCTGTCAAAGTCAACCCAGACAGCGAGTACAGTCATTACAAAGAGTAACATACTGGAAATTACAAACGCTCTAAATCTCATTTATTTTATTTACCTACCTTTATACGATTCGACCATTAAATATTAAACCACGGTGTTACTAATATATATTTTAAGTTTATGGTTAGACGTAAAATCATCTTAACAGGTAAACCTACCAATAATAATAAAAGCATGATAGTAACCCCATACCTCACAAGTCCCAGATCCTCGTAAAACTTTTTATTAAACTTGGCAACTAAGAATGGTGTTATTGTAAAATATAGACCAAGAATAATAATAGCAGGTAGTTCTCTTGCTAACCAAAATGTCTTAGGATCAATATTTAACAACTCTGAAAAGTTAATATTAACTAATGCAACTTGTTTATGAACATCCCAATACTCGCCTGGCATAAAGAAGTTCCAACCTGGACCTCTTAAAATAGTTCCTTCTATTATTAATGCCATCCATAAAAACCAACCAAATAAAAAGACACCTATTGCAAATCTTCTATCTCTCCATGAATAATATCCATTACCTTTAGGATTAGTATCAATGTAAGGAATAGCTATCAGTCCAACTACAATTATACCTGGTAGTACAACCCCTGCGATCCATGGGTCAAAATAAACCAACATCTCTTGTAATCCCAAAAAGTACCAAGGTGCTTTGGAAGGATTCGGTGTAACAGAATTGTTTGCAGGATCTTCAAGAGGAGCATTCAAAAATGTTGACCACAATGTCAAACCCGCCATAGCTATGATTGAGACTATAAATTCTATATTTAATAAATGTGGCCATGTGTGTACTTTTTCTTGATTGTGGGGTTCACCTTCCCATACAGGTCTACCCTGAGCTAATCTTTTATCATTATCAAATGCCTTATGGAAAGAAATCCACGTATATGCTACTATCATTGCTATTAAAAGCAATATAGGAACGTTATCAGGCGTTGTTAATATATCTAAAAAGTTTTTAAAACTATACATCTTTTTTTCTACGACCTTTCATTATTCAGCTTTAGGAGCTTCAACTTTTATACCTTCAACTTTTTTCTTTCCTTCAGCTGCTTTAACTTGAGTAACTTTATTAAGGTTTGCAAGTCTTGCGGATTGAGGTCCTGAAATTCCACCATCTTTTCTGATTCTCCAAAAATGAATGGATAAGATAAAAGACATAACAAAAGGCACAGCAATACAATGTAAGACATAGAATCTAATCAATGTAGGTCCACCAACTCTTGTTCCACCCAGTAAAGCAAATCTAATATCATTATCTATTTTCAAGCCAAGAAGGTTAGAAAATGGTCCTTCATGACCAAGTAATGGAACAGCTCTTGCCATATTTGTTCCAACTGTGATAGCCCACATAGCAAGCTGATCCCATGGTAACAAATAACCTGTAAAACTCATAAAAAGAGTTATTGTAAGTAATATAACTCCAATAGCCCAATTAAATTCTCTTGGTTTTTTGTATGAACCTGTCATAAAAACCCTAAACATGTGAAACCAAACAGCAAGTACCATTGCATGAGCCCCCCATCTGTGCATATTTCTTAGGATCATGCCAAAAGGAACATCAAACTCGAGAGATTTAATATCACCATAAGCCAGACTAGCTGTTGGATGATAATAAAACATTAATAAAATACCTGTCACTGTTTCTACTAAAAACAGTAAAAAACTTAAACCGCCCATACCCCATGTATATGTATATTTTGTTGCATATCTAGGTAAACGTATTGGATGTAAATGTAAAAATACGTTACCAAGTACAGCCAGAGATCTGTTTCTGTCATTTACTGGCTTGCCATGTCTGATAACAGATTGCCATATCTGGCTAGGGTAAACTTGTGATTCTAAAAAGTCTTGGAGTTTACTACCCATAACTAAAAATTCTCCTATTATTTAATCAATAACTTAATTTATAAATATTTTGTAACTGTTTTAAACAGCTTTGATAGATGAATCTGGCTTGTCCCACTCACCTTTTTCATAAATAAACTTCTTACTTTTATCTATGACTATTTCTCCATCAGCACCTACACTGATAGCAGCTCTCTCCATTGCTCTTGGGGTAGGGCCTTCAAAATTAACCCCTGACATATAGTAACCACTACCATGACAGTTACATTTAAATTTATTTTCATTTAATAACCAGTCTGGTGTACAACCTAGGTGTGTACAGATTGCTATCAAAGCATAAATAATAGTACCATCATTTATTATCCAGACCTGTTTTCCTGACAGGAATCTTGTTGAAACTCCTGCGGTATAGTCTTTGGGAAGACCAGCCTTGAAAATTGGCGATGGTTCATAAGTAACAGCAGGGAACATAAACTTACCTGTTCCTGCAAGGCTTGCAGCCATTGTAGTCCAAAAAGCTCCCCAACCCAAAAAGCCTAAAACTTTTCTTCTTGATATTTCTTTAGGATCTACGTCAGACTCTCTTCTAAATTTTATTGCTGGAGTTTCAATTCCTTGAGTTATCTCATTTGCCATACAAATCAATTTTCTCCTAACTATTGATGATCAAAGTACTTACTTAATTTTTTTATAAAATTATCATACTACAACTCTATAAATAGCACGAATATACATATAGAATCAATATCATAAGCTTGAATTTTAATACAAAATTAAAGTACTTAGATTACAAATTACAAAAATTTATAATCATATAGGTTAATTTTTAGTGAAGGTTTGTATAATTTTTACTCAAAGTTGATTTAAATGTTGCAAGTTTAATTTATTTATTTGTATAATTAGTATATAGAAATTTTATTTTTATAGGTGAGATTATGGACGGACAAGTTAACAACAGCTACAATGCAGCACAAGCTTTTGGTCAGGTTTGTGCCAGTAATTCGCTTGAAAACATTGCTAACAACAATCACGTTGCTATGAGCGCATCGAACCCAGGTTTACCACCAGATACATTTAGAAGAGAACATAATTTTACTTCTAGTCGATATATGGCTCCTATATCAAGTGCTGCATCATTTATGAAAGGTCTTGGTAGTATCTTTTCTAGTATCGGAATGGTTTCTAAACTGGTGTCATTTTTATACCCGCCAGCAGCGGCTATCAGTTCTGTTGCAGAGATAGCAGCACCTGTTTTAACCAGTTTGGCAGGTGACACAACACCAAAACCTGTTACTTTTACCACAATGGAAAAATATAATCCTTGGTTGAGATAAATAATAACTAAATTCAAATTTATTATAATTCAGGGCAACAAGGTTAAAATATATGAATAATATTTTGATAAATTACTTTTTATTATGTTAAGAACCCTTGATAATAATCAATTTTTCTAATATCATTATCTAGTAATAGCTTGTTAATATTTTTGTTAAAGAAGTTACTTATTTGTTAAGTAGCTAAGGCTAGTTTTAAGAGTTTGTTTTGTATTTATTAAATTTTTATTAATCTAAAAATAACTATTGTCTAGGAGGAACTAAATGTCATCATTTGACCAAGGCCAAGCGGGAATGGTATCACTCAGAGCAGTTAATGAGTGGATAGGTGTTATTAATAGTAATTTGGGTGGTTCTAATCGAACTGCTTATAAAGCAACCAGAGTTTCTTTTGGTGGTGG
>JACMQJ010000373.1 GCA_014377055.1 Candidatus Sericytochromatia bacterium | reverse complement strand
TAATATCTTAACCACCATGATGATCTGTTTTTACCCATGCTGTTGGCTTCCAAGAAAAAAGTATATTAAAACTAACTACAGGCATAACTATGAGCCAATGAGTATTAAAAACGGCACTACGAATAGTTCTATAAAATAATCTCCTCTTCTTTTTTATTCCTGACTTTCTAAGACCTGTAAAAGTATTAATCATCATCACAAAAGCAAATAAAACAAAGAAATAAACGACAACAGCAACCTTTAATTCACCTGCTTGTAAGGTTTCAAAAATAGAAAAGATTATGCCAATAAAAAACCAAATAGGGAAGTAAAAGGCAAGAAAAAACGAAAACATATCAAGCTTCTTTACCAATGGTGTTTGAGCTTCAAAAAAATAAGGTAAATAATCAAGGTATCTTCTCACACCACCTTCTGCCCATCTCTTCCTCTGTTTGTATAATGCTTTTAGTGTAATTACAGCCTCTTCTTTGACATATATGTCAGGACAATAACGAATATCCCATTTATTGAGATGTAACCTTGTACTCATATCAAGATCTTCGGTTAGGGCTTTTTCATTCCATAGACCAGCATCTTTAATTGCCGATCTTTTAACTATCATGCCATTACCTCTCATATCAACTGCACCCTCTGCTAAATCTTGATTTTCACCAAGTGACATTAACATGATCATCTCATCTTCTTGAGCTCCTGTTAACTCATTAACATCTGGATTAGAGATCCTTTTTTGGGCTTGTACAGACGCAACTTTTGGATCAGATAAATATGGGATAATTTTTTCTAAAAAATCAGGCTTTACTCTGGCATCAGCATCAAAAATTGCTTGTATATCACCTTTGCACTTATCAATAACATCATTCAAAACAGCTGCTTTGCTTGGATGAGGAACTTGTTCACGATGATGAAATATTAGATTAGGGTATTCTGATTGTAGATTCTTTATTATTTCAAGTGTATGATCAGTTGAAGCATCATCAACAACCATTAGCTCATAATTAGGAGTTCCATTACTGTTATTATAGACAATATTCATCATTTCTCTAATTGTATCAGCTATAACTTTTTCTTCATTTTTTGCAGGAATTATAATTGTCACAAAAGGTCTGAAATCAGGTGCATAAGGGGTTTGTCTTTTTCTATATCTTGCCTTAGATATTATTTCATAAAAAACATTGACAGCAATAAATATCATAAAGGCAATTAAAATTGAATAACCTCTTGATAGATAATAGTTTGCATATTCTATTAGGCAGATTAAACCGATTATTATAAAGAAAAAAATTCTTGCTCTCATTATTTTATATTAAATCTTCCTTGATTATCTGAGTTATAAATATCAGTTTTAATTATTGCATTTTTATTTAACTTACCATAAATATGTGGAAATACTAAATTATCAGCAGATTTTTCATATTTAATCTCAGCTATAACTTTATCTTGATCGATTGATATAACTAAAACATCTTTTTCGTTTTTAAAATATAAGTTCAAAGTTCGCTCTAATTGTTGATATTCTGAGCAATGAATAAATTTTTCTTGAGTTAATGTTTCTGACTCGTAATAATCTTTTTCTTTAAAAAGCTCATACCATTCAGTTTTTGCAATATGGTAAATCATTACTAGTTATTTACTTACCTGATATTTATTAGAATTACTTTTTTCCAGGCAATGAAAATATAACTCTTCGACCGTACTTACATTCTTTTCTAATGAATATCTATCAACCACTCTTTGCCTAGCTTTTTTTGATAATAAATCTCGATAATCCTTACTATCATGAAGTATTTTTAGGGCAAATCCAAGATGGGATTTTACTTTCAGAGGATCAATAATTATTCCCGCTCCATCTTCAAGAACTTCACCGTCAGCACCTACGTCAGTTGCAACTATTGGAGCTCCGCAAGCCATTGCCTCAAGTAATGACAATGAAAGACCTTCTATTTGTGATGGTAATATAAAAGCGTCTGTTCCTCTAAGTATATCAATTCTTATATTTTCATCTTTGATAACGCCCGTCCAAGTAATATTAGGCTCTTCACCAAAAATTGATTTTAAGACATTCTCTTGACTTCCTCCGCCAACTATTACTAATTGAACATCATCCAATCCAGAAGCACGTGTAAATGCTTTTAACATATCCTCTAAGCCTTTTTCTGGATTAATACGTCCTAAATATGTATAAATTTGTTTATTTGGAAATTTGTTCCTAAATTCGGATACTCCAGGAGTAAATCTATTAGTGTCTATTCCATTAGGAATAACTTTAATAATGTCTCTTGGAACATTCATTTTACAAAGTAATTCTTTTTGTACCTCAGAAAAAATTATGACACCATCATACTGAGCTAAAGATGGAGCATAGAGTTGATAAACAATAAATGAAGCACTGCCATGAAATGTTGGTCTTTTGTCAAAAGCATTATGAAAAGTGCAAACAATTGGTATTCCAAGCTCGTGACATATTTCGGGTAAAATAAAATCTAATGGAGAAAGGCAAAGTGATACGTGAACAATATCAGGATTTATCTCTTTTAAAGCATCTCTTAATACTTTTACTGATTTTACTGATGGAACTGTATAACTTTGTGCTTTGTATAGATATGGTAATAAGACTTCATTTTCTTGAACTGGATCTGATTCTTCATGAGAATACTCTTCAGCAAAATGAAAAAAGAAAACTTCATGACCCTTTGTAGTAAGTAGATTTGTTATTTCACGTGAGTAAGTAACATTACCACAAAAAGGACTTTTTTTACCTATCCAAGCTACTTTTAAGTTATTTTTCATCTTTGTATTCTGCTTTTTTAATAGTTCAAAATAATCAGTTCACATAGATAAAATTAGCACATTTAGCAAAAAATTAAAAGACTAAACTATGATATTGAATCGAGCAATGTTTTTATCTATAAAGAATAAAAAAGATTTAATAAGCTATTAAGTAGCTCCGATAATTGGTATAATAATTTTGAAATATTATATTGTTTTTATAGGAGAATATTATGGGTTGGCTAAAAAAATTATTTGGTTTTGAAGAAGACGAAGCTCCAGTAGCAGAGCCTACAGCAGAAGCTGTTGCACATCAAGAGTCAGGCGAAGCTATACCAGCAGAAAGAGTTGGTTTACATGGTGAATATGATCAAAGTGGGTTGGCTAAAAGAGTAGCAGTTGCTTTTGACGGTGATTCAAGCCTTGCTGATATTGATAGTATTTATGTTGCTCAAACTGGTACTACAGTAGTTCTTAAGGGTAATGCTCCTGATCAAGAAACTGTAGACAAGATGGTACAATTAGCTGAAAAAGTGAGTGGAGCTCAAGACGTAGATGCTTCAAATGTAGAAATAGGTTAAAAACTAACTAAAATGTAGAGCTTATATTCTTGTAGAAACGTAAAAAAATATAAGTTCTAATTATCAGTATTTAATAAAAGATAAAGTTACTGTTAATAAGCTACTAAATATTTAAGGAAAATAATGAATCTAACTAATCCAAAATCAATAATTATCTTGGGCTATCCTCTCGAACACACACTTTCACCAAAGATTCATAATTTTGCTTTTAAATATCATAACCTTGATTAT
>JACMQJ010000372.1 GCA_014377055.1 Candidatus Sericytochromatia bacterium | reverse complement strand
TAATAGAGTAATTATTAATCATAATATGACACGACAAGACTTTGCAAATATTGCTGGCACTTCAAGGGAAACAATGACAAGAGTCCTAATTGATCTTGAAGAGGAGGGAATTATTTTTTCTAATAAAAATCAGATCATTATAAATAATGTTTTAGATTTAAAAAATAAAATACTCTAATTTAAATTTCTCCATTTAATGCTTTTAGTAAATCATCTGCACTTATTGATACACTCTCTTCTTTTTTGTGCGTACTGCCAGAGTTAGGAGTAATATTCCTGATGTTTACGTCTATATCTTTTGCTAAATCACTTTGACCGTCAGATGACTTTAAGGGGGTTGGCTCAGACATCAAATCTGTAAGTAATGATTTTTCTTCCTCAACAGATAACTTTAATGGACTCTCTTGTGACATCAAGCTATTAAGTAAATCATCTTTGCTCATTTCTTGAGTTAAGTTACTAACTTTATTTATTTTTGATTGATCAAAAAAAACTTGAGTATCAGAGTTACGAATAATATCGGCTAAATTATGTTGATCTAACAAATTAGAACCACCAGAATTAGTACTTCTTAATAAATCCTCGAGCTTAACTTTATTGTCATTTGAGATAGTAGAAGTTAAAGAGCTTAATAATTCTTCAGTGGTTAAAATATTTGATTCTTCAGAAGTCTTTTTTATGACGCTTGGAGGAATACTTTTTAACAGCTGATCGGGGGTTATTTTACCTGGTGGTATGCTACTAGATAATTTAAGTAGTTCTTCGAGATTAACCGAATCTATATCATTACTATATTTGGAATTTTCTTTTATTTTAATTGGAGGAATACTTTTCATCAAATCCTCAGCAGTTATTTTATTTGGAGACATACTATCGACTACTCTAAGTAAATCTTCCTTCTTAACTGAGTTTAAGTCACCAATGAATGGTTGAGTTTTAGTATTCGACAAAATATCACTTAAATTAATCTTATCAGGTGGGATACTTTTCATAAGGTCTTCTGCGGTTATTTTACCTGACGGAAATGAGGATGATTTCTTTAAGTCAGAAGCGTTTATATCAGTTTTTTTGAGTATATTATGAGAAAGAGTATTTTTATAATTTTCAGTATCACTTAAGTCATTTGATTTGACTGATATTTTTGTATTCTCTTCCAATTTAGTTTTAGAGGCTGACGATGAGACAGTAGGCATCTTTTTTTGAATAGATTCAATAAGATCTTTTTCTTTTAATGATTCTATTTTTGATTTATCAGACATTACTTTTCTTACATCATTTTCTGATAAATTTTCTGACTTTACAATCATTTTACTTTCATCAATAACAGGATTAGCACTCATCATTGATTGAGCTGACACGTGCATGTTATATGTGGTTAGTAACTCTATCTTGGAGTGAAACTCATTTTCAAAATTAAAAAAGAAAATATTAACACTTTTTTGGCTGATAAGACATTGTAATGTTCTTCTATCTTTGTCATCATTCATTACCAGACCTGTTTCAGATTTAAAGAACTCTTTAGATTCTTCTGGTAAAATTAACATTCTAACAATGACAACCCTAAAAGCGGATTTACTTTGTTCTATTTGCCAAGTCATCCTAGAAAGTGCAAGCTTATCAATTTCTTGGGACGCTGTTTTAACAATAAAGATAAGTTTTTCATTACCAGTTTTTCGTTCTTTAAACAAAACTAATTTAAGTCCTCTAGGGGACTTCTCAGAAACTTTAGTTAAAAACCTTATCTCACCTGTATCTATCTGCATATTCCTAAAAATTTGTTATGTCAAGAATTATATTTGGTCAAAACTTCAATGTTGATTATACAACATTCTGTTTTTTGAAAACAACCTTTATATAAAAATATTAATTTGTCTAAAACTAATATTTTTAGCTAAGATTTAAAATTATACTTTATATGTTAGATAATTTTAATTTTTATCTAAGAAATAATACAGAAGTTTTTTTAGGTAGTAAGCAATGAATAAGTTTATAAATTCTTTTTTTAACAAAAATCAAAATAATGACGATCTATTATTTTTAGAAAAATTTCCCAAAATTAAAGTACACAAAACTATTAATGAAATTGATAAAGAGTCTTGGAATAACATAATTGGAGAAAATAATCCATTTATTGAATATGAGTTTTTTAAAGCTTTAGAAGTTTCTAACAGTATAGGAAAAAAGAGTGGTTGGCTTTGTAATTATTTAGCTCTTTATGAGCAAGAAAAATTAGTTGGCGTGATACCTTTATTTACTAAATATAATTCTTATGGTGAATATATTTTTGATTGGTCATGGGCATCTGCTTATAGTCAGAGTGGTTTAGATTATTATCCAAAGTTTACTATTGCTGTTCCTTTTACTCCTGCTACAGGAAAACGAATATTTATTCATCCAGATTATGATTTTAAAGAGATTGCGGATCAGCTAATAAATTGTCTTTTTGCTTTTGCAAAATCAGTTAATGTTTCTTCTATTCATTGGTTATTTACCGAAAAACAAGAAATGGACTATTTAACAGCCAAAGGATTTATACCAAGATATACTCATCAGTTTCATTGGAAGAATTATAATTACAACTCTTTTGATGATTTTTTGGCAGAGTTTACATCAAAAAAAAGAAATCAAATTAAGAGAGAGAGAAAGCAAGCAAAAGAAGGAATTACTATAGAGATTGTTTCTGGAAATGATTTAAAACCTTTACATTGGCAAGCAATGTACAACTTGTATATTAGTACAACATATAAAAAGTGGGCAACAGACTATTTAACAAAAGAATTTTTTGAATATATTGCTAAAAATTTTTATGAAAATGCTGTAATTGTCTTTGCCAAAAAAGATAATAATTATATAGCAGGAGCTTTAAATTTTCGTAAAGGAGATCACCTTTATGGTAGATATTGGGGATCGTTAGAAGAACAACAATGCTTACATTTTGAGATTTGTTACTATCAGTCGATAGAATATGCAATTAAAGAGAAGATAAATCTTTTTGAAGCTGGTGCTCAAGGTGAACATAAACTACAAAGAGGTTTTTTAGCTGAATATACTTACAGTGTTCATTGGTTTGCTGAACCACAATTTTCTAATGCTATCCAAGATTATTTAAAAAGGGAAAAAAGATCAATGGATAAGATGATTGATGAGTACAGGGAAGATTCACCATTCAAAACACAAAAGTAAGGTAAAGGAGATAATTATATCTATTTAATGTAATTATCTCCTCTAATTTCTTAAATGCTAACTCTACCACTTTCACCATATAGGGCAAGTTCTTTTTCAGATTTGATAAATTGTTCCTTTTCGGCAGGAGTACCATTTCTAAGAATAGTTTCTCTAGCTTTTTCATTAAACATTTTAGTTATTTTGGCAAGGCTATCAGCTTTATCCCAACCGCTTCTATTATCTTTTCTTTCTTTAGTATTATTTTCATCTATACCTGTTCTGGC
>JACMQJ010000371.1 GCA_014377055.1 Candidatus Sericytochromatia bacterium | reverse complement strand
TATTTAGTGTATTTTAACGAATCGTGTGAAACGGATTAAGATAATAGGAGTAGAAGATTTGAAGTTTTTTTATTTTGAATATATAGCATTGTATGCTTAGTGAAGCGGGGTATACTAAATAACCTTCTGCTTTTGGATATTAAATTTTTACTTCTTTGATTTATGGGTATTGATGATCTTTACGATTCCGGAGAGTTGATCGAGGGGAATGGTTTTGATGGTGTCTTGCCAATTGAGGTCGGTGTTTTGATTTTTGAGACGGGTTAAGGGATGTGTATCTTCTAATTTTTGTTTGGGGTTGGGTGTCCAAGCTAATAAGTCGTTGGGTGTGCAATTGAGGATGCTGTATAGTTTATCAATGTGGCTTAACCGAAACGTGACGGTGTTAGAATTTTATAAATTATGGGCGGTATAGTATGGAAAGCCTGAACTTACTATGTAAGAATAGGGTTTATTGATACCGCGTGCCTTAAAAATGGGTTGAAGATTGAGTGTTAACATAATACTTGTGTTAAACTCTAAAAGTATATTGAAGGTTACTAAAAATAGGTTTAAATTATATGAAATAATATTAAGAAAACAACAAAATAGATTTCAAGAAATTAAAAATAGGTTTCAAGTTCTTACAATACTATTTAAAAAAGAAACAATATTATTTTAAAAAGAAGCAATTATTTTTAAAGAACGTTTGGGAGCTAAAAGAAGTGCGGGATTTGAAACAGAAATATTTTCTACCACCACAAAAGTTTATTAGTTGCCGAAATACTGTACTCTTTTTTGCCTACATAAAAATAACAAACTTTCGCTAAGCGACAAAATGTAGGCAAAAAACTTATACTAATGCTAGCATTTTTTTTAGGTACTGTTAGCCGTTGGCGTAATTCTACTAACCAATTAGCAAGCTTACTCGCATCCCTAAGCCATCTTCGAAAATTCTGTATAGTGTCGACAATTGAATGTCACACTTTCCATTTTCTAACCGTGATATATAACTTTTCTTAGTACCAACTTTATTTGCTAATTCCTCTTGCGTCATGTGTGCTTCTTTTCTAGCATCTTTCAACGTTTCGCTAATTACAAAATATTGAGCGGCTTCTTCAAACGCGTCACGTTTTTTCTCGCCAATTTCGCCATATTGAATATTCAACAATTCGTCAAAGTTTTTAGCGTTTCTTATTGCCTTGTCCTTTTTCATTTTCTTTTGTTTTTAATTTAAAATATTCATTTTTCAATTTTTCTGCCTTTTCGATTTCCTGCCCTGGTGTCTTTTGAGTTTTTTTCTGGAATCCATTGAACAGTACAACAAGATTTCCTTTATCGAAACAACAAAATACTCTATAAATATTGCTGCCAACTTCGATTCTAATTTCAAACAAACCTTCAGTTCCTTCAATATGTTTAAGGAATTTTTCAGGAATTTTGTCTACCGTTTTAATGACACGGAAAACATAACCAATTTTTTCTCTAACCTTGTCGGTTTGTTCTAAGTAAAAGTCTTGAAAGTGATGTTCGTGAAATATAATTTGTCTTTCATTATTCATTAAGTAAAGATAACTTATAAGATAACATTTTCCAAATTTATTTTCTAGGTGGCTTTTGTGTGTTTTTATAAGCTTTCGGCTAACTAACAAATAGGTTGTAAGAAGTTAAAAATAGGGAGGGAGAATATTATTTTTGGTGGGGGGTACAAGTAATTTCTCGCATAATCAATTATTATTTACCTTAAAAGCAATTTGTTGGTTATCATTTTTATTAACAGCCATACAAAAATCTTTGAAAGCCACATAATCTTTTGCGACAAAATAGCCACAATATTGAACTAATTTTCGGTAATAACACAACGTGCCCTCTTTAAAAACAAAAGTGGTTACATATTCACCAAATGGTGTTTTTATTAGAATGGGTTGGGGTAACTTATCAGGCACTAAGTTTTTAGGAATTTGATATATTAAGGAATCTATTTCTTCTTTTTCATACGTATTAGGATTTAAATAAAAATCAGTGTTTCTTGTTTTTTTATCAGAAATGAAAAAGGCTTGATTATTAAATAAATTTGGTTTCATGAAAAAATAAGAACCAGTTTTATTTCCAATTTTTTGTATCGTTAAATCTAAAGTTACTTTTAATGAAGGAATTTTACTTTTGTGTTCCAGTAAATTAAACTTAACTAATTCAAAAGAAGCCAAATGAATTGCATTTTGCAACTTTTTTTTTAGTTGCCCTTCATTTTTTTCTAGTAACAAATAATCTTTATGTTCCTTTAAAATGCCATTGTAGGTTGTTTGCACCTGCGCGCTAGCATTGGCATTATTATCTAATACAATAGTTGCTTTTGTGATTTTAGAATTATTAAATGTGTGATATTTAATTGTATTTACTAAAGCTGCTCCGTCTGGCAATATTAATAATGCTTTACGATTGCCTGTAAAACTGCCCATAAAACCTAATGAATTTGTCTGACTAGTGCATTCCAACCAAATAGTATCTTTTTTTAAAGGCACACAATTAATAACATGATTAAAGTACATATTTGGAAAGGTTGGATCAACATCTTCTGCATCTGCCCCAGCTCTTATTAATGCTAAATAAGAAATAATACCCGCTTCTTTTAGCAATGCTTTCATATAATTAGATAAGGCTTTACAATCTCCATATCCTTTTTGTGATACTTCGGTTGCGGACATCGTTTGCCAACCTCCAATACCTAATTGTATACTCATGTATCGAGTATTATTTTGAAGATAATTATACAGCATTTCTATTCTTTTTAGAGTATCTTTTTCATGACTGACTAAATCAGTTACAATGGCTCTTATAGTTTCTGGTAGTATATCCCTTCCTTGATTAAGTTTTGAAATAAATTTCCCAATGTCATTCCATGATTCAACATCTCCTTCATAATTTTCGACACTGAATAATTTTGGTGCTGTTATAATTTCTGGATAAAAGTCATAGGATGTATTTGTTTCATATTCATCTGACGTAATATTCTTAACTGTCCAAGTATATATTTTCTTATTTTTTTTTGTAACCAAATTCATTGTATTCGGGAATTTTTTTTCCTTATATCTAAATTCAAAATCATCTGGGACTTCAATAATTAGTGTCTTTTCTTGAGAACTTAATCGTTCTGAAGGATAAAAATATCCTGAAGGATAAAACATCATGTTTGTAGTTTCCACTGAAGACTCAAACTCAATAGTATAAGGATATTGAAAGTTTTTTTTATCAAATTCAGCAATTTTAATTCTGTTATCTGTTATATCATTACTTTCTGCTGTAGCGCTAATATCATATATATCTTTTTTTGCAAGCTTATAAATTTTATCTCCGTTATTGTTATATACAGTTCCAGAAATATCAAGCACTTTATTCAATTTATCATAATGGGTAAGATATCTTAAATGATTATTAGCTCCGCGCTCATTAAATAATGTAATCACATAATGTGTGTTTAAAATAGCTTTACCTTTATCCTTAACTTTAAACTCTGTGTTTTCTAGCCGGACTACAGCGTCAACATTTTCTTTAAGAAGAGAAGGAATAGAATCAACATGGTATATATTTTGAGATCTAAACTCAAAAGACAAGAGGCTTAAAAACATAAAATAATATCTCATATTAAAATTTTACGTTTATATCTTTTTAAATACAATTTGTTGTGCTTGTTTATCAATTACCAGATTGTATAACTCTCTTAAAGCTGCATATTCATTAGATTCAAACAAATTTTTACTAATTGTAAGTTGGCTTCTAATTTTAATAACATCATTTTCTTTTTCAACTACATATGAAAACTTACCAGTTTTATTCGGTAAAAAAAATACGCCTGCTTTTGGTAATTCTTCTAACTTATAACCTGCAGGAATTTTAATTGTAATCAAAGTAATATCATCTAATGGTGCATCAAAATAAACTGGATAAATTCTTATGGCAGCCTTAAATGGGTTTTCAGTTAAACGATGAGTGAAAAAAGGATTAAAATAAATCATATCTGAAGTATGAGCATAATTAGTTATTGAAAAATCATATTTCATATTTAATGATTCATAAATACTGTCTTTATTATCAATAACAATATTTTCAATTTGCCAATCTTGATTTTTATTTTTTAAATTTTCCCGAAGCTGTTCTTCGCCAGAACTATAAATGAAATTTCTCGTCTCATATGCTCTATAACCACCTAATGAAGAAGTGTAATTAGCTTTGATCTCATTAGTTTCTGGAATAATCGTATAATCAATCGTTTCCATTTCCAATTTTTTCTCTTTTGAAAGATAAGAAATTAATCTACCATGATCTTTTTCAATAATAAATACTTTTTTAGTTAAACTACTGTAAGGTAACATATTGGGTTTCGAGAAACGTTCGGTTGCATCCATAATAATATCTTTACCACCAACTTTAGCTTGAGCTACAGTATAATTAAATTTATTTAGTAAAGGGAAGTCTTCATTTATTTCGCCATTCTCTCTAGTACTTACAATAGCTGGATTAGCTATAATATGCATACGCCTTAATAATGCAACTAATATCATATTAATTTCAACATTTGTTCCCGTCTTTTTATCAAAAACTTTACTTAAATTTTCATCGATGTATAAATATGAGCCACCATTCCACTTTATAGTTTTTGATACATAACTAAAGGCAGCCTTTATCTTATCCATTGTATCAGTTATATGCTCAAATTTTGGCGCTATATCTTTTAAAAAACTAGCAGAATTTAATCTTTTGCCAAAATTATCATTCTCTAATAAGGTTTTATTAATATCGTCCCACGTTTCTGTAAACCTTAATTCTTCGCCTCCATATGGAGGAGTATAACTTGCTAATTCAAATTCAAGTTTTGCAATAAAATCTTTATAAGAAGTCATGTATGACTCAGTAATAAATGCTGGCGCGTTTTTAATAACAAAATGGTATTTAATTGCCTTCACTAAATTATCTCCAAATATTTGTGTAGTGTCTTTCATTTCTTTAATATGAAACGGCATATAGCCATGATAAAACATTTTATAAAAAAAACGACCTGGAATAACTATTGATAATTCGCTCCAGTTATATGGAATATTACCTTGGAAAAACCAAGTACTAGGTAATCTAGATACTGTAAAAGGAATAATACGGGTGTAAGTGTAATCAAAAACAGAGCCCTCTTTTATATTTGGAGCAATAATTTTAGTTACAGTTTGATAATCATTAATCTTCTCTTTGAAAATAGATGATGATGACAAAGGACTTATATTAACTTTACCATCATCTTCGTTATAAGTATAGCCTTTAATATTTTCTATAGTTTCCTCAATACCATCACGTTTTTTTTGGATCAATTTAATTATACCTCTATCTAACCCTGATTTTTTATAAATTTTAAGTCTACCATGATAAATAGTTTTTATACAATATGTATTGTCTTTATTTACAAAAAACTCAATATTTTCTTTATCAAATAATAACTCTGCTTCTGCAGAGGAATCTAATAAGCATGTTTTAGCAAAAACCTCATCTGTATTCGGCTTACCAAAAACAACATCTGTATTATTCTGAGAAAATAAAAAATTAGAAAGTAAGAGAAGGAAAATAAAAAACAAACGCATAAATAATAAATTGTAAAATGATAATTTCAAATATACGAATCATAGACATAGTCTGTGTTATTAATTTGGCATTAAAACTCAGTATTATTTATTACAAAAAGCCCCCTGTAAATAACAGAGGGCTTTTAGATT
>JACMQJ010000370.1 GCA_014377055.1 Candidatus Sericytochromatia bacterium | reverse complement strand
TTTATAAATAGTGTTAAAATGTAGATATTAAAGTTAATTAGGAATAAAACTAATGAGTAGATATATAAACCCATTCACTGATTTTGGATTCAAAAAATTATTTGGTGAAGTTGCAAATATAGATATTTTACTTGATTTTCTCAATGCTTTAGAATTTCATCCAATCAAAATAGAAAAGTTAACTTTTAAAACACATGAGAAGCTTGGTGAATCAATTATAGATAGAAAAGCTATCTTTGATTTGTATTGTGAAGATGTTCAAGGAAATAGATTTATTGTTGAGCTTCAAAGAGTTCAGCAAGACTTTTTTAAGGATAGAGCTTTGTATTATTCTACTTTTGCAATTCAAGAACAAGCAGAAAAAGGCAAATGGAATTATAAATTATCAGGTGTATATTTTGTAGGAATATTAGATTTTACCTTAACTAATCATATTAGTAGCCCTGACAAATATATTCACAGTGTTGTTTTAATGGAAAAAGAAACTAAAATCATATTTTATGATAAATTAGAGTATAAATATATTGAAGTACCAAAGTTTAACAAAACAGAAAATGAATTAGTTACAACATTAGACAAATGGCTTTACTTTTTTAAATATCTTTCAATGTTAGATAATATACCAAATGTACTTAATACAGAAACTTTTATTAAAGCTTTTGATATAGCAGAGATGACACACATGGATAGTGAAAAAAGACTAGAATATCAAGCTAGTTTAAAAGCTTATAGAGATTTGAATGTCGTACTAGATGAACATTTTGACAAAGGTGAAATTAAAGGAAAGATTGAAGTAATAATTAAATTAGTAACAAAAAAGCTAGGAAACATACCTCAAGATATAGAATTAAAAATAAAAGGTTGCACAGATATATCTAAACTTGATAATATATTAGATGATATTTTTGATATTCAATCTTTTCAAGATATTTTAAAAATAATAGATTAACTCCTTTAAATCAATATATGTAAGTTAAAAATGTTTTATAAATTATCTAATAACATAAAAATAAGATAAATCTAGCGATATAATTTATTTTAAAATAATATTACCTTTTATCGATCAATGGGGTTTTAAATTCGCCTTTCCTTAGTTTAACTACAGTACCTTTTTTTAATTCTTCAACAAATTCTATATTAAAATCTTGAATAAGGCTCTGAATATCTTTGTGCTTTAAGATCACGATAACCTCATCCAATAAGTCCTCTACTATGTTATTTAATAAGGATTTACCCAAATCTGTTTCTAAGGCTGTATTAAATGAGTTAGAGAAGCTTTGCGATGACTGATTGACTAGCTTATTAATATTTTCTTCTGAAAGAGCTTTTTGTATCTTATCACCGACATAAGGTATTCTAATCATGGATTGATATTGTGGCATTCCATCCAATGTATCATCAATAACTTTGGAGAGAAAATTTACTATTTCATTTTTATTTTCGTTAGCAATACGAATTTGAACTTTTTTTAGGTTTTCAACAACAACTTTTCTAATACGATCCTTTTGTGGACTAATTGTGTGTTCAAGTATCTCTTTATTTACTCCCAAACGTATTTTTTCTTGAGCATCATTAAGAATATTCATTGTAACTTTGGCAGATATATCATTAGATACCATTTCTTTATAAGGATTAATATATTTATTAAAACCTCTATAAAAAAGGTCATCTTTGGATATAACACCTTCGTTAAGTAATCTCATATAAATTACAACAACTCTAATAAAACGTAGAATCCTAAATGAATCGAGGGGAATACAACTAAGCCAATCATAGAAGTGATAGACAGGGTATAAAACTTTTTGGTCTGCATCTCTTTTGATAGCAAAAATCCACATGCTCAAAAACTCGAGTAGAAAGATGATCACAAAAAATGAATCTATGTAAATATAATAATCTACATAATTACCTGTTTCATCATAAGCACGCCAATAGTTAGTTTCAACAATCCTTCTTATTCTTGAGTCAAAAAAATGCTTACTTTCTAAAGTATTAATAGCAGATATTTTCCAAAAAGATGTAAATGCTTGCTCTGATGAGTTTGTACGCATATATTTTTTCATTCTATCTTTTATTATTTGTAGATCACCTTGTTTGTTTGCACGATCAAAAGGTTGTTCTTTTAGCATCTGTAATGATAAATTGATCATTTCATCTTCTAATTTTTTTCTATCAGCATTAATAACATTAATTTTAGAGAAAAAATAGTCAGCTTTTTTTATATAATTATCTGTATCTTTATGTGGCTCAATCCCTTTGACTACATCATATTTTGTTATGGCATGACCATAGTGAAAATAGACATTCCTAAATTTGAGATAAGTATAATCAAAAGCAAAAAAGAAAAAATTGATCAAAGCAAGGATAAGAATTATTATATCAAGATAAAAAAGCTTTTTATTTTTATTATTCTTCCAATCAATTTTGAATAAACTAAACAAACTCTAAAGCTCAACTTCTTCAACTATTCTATGATAAAGTGAGTTAAGATTTTGTTTATAAAACGCCATGGCTTCAAGTACTAATAGAGAGGCAATTACACCATCTTTTTCGAGAATATAGTTAAAGTTAATATGATAATCTCCATCAAGGGTACTACCTAGCATACAATCATTATTTCTGATTAATTCACTAATATGTCTACTATCTTTAATTTTTGGCTCAAATACTGGTACGTCGTATTTTTTGGCTAATTTTTCAATTAATCTACCTTCGCCATGAGGCTTAACTATTCCTCTTTTAATATTTTTGTTTTCAACAAAATGCTTTAGTAGTATACAAAAAATAGCTTCATCAGAAACTATTGATCCTGAAATATCCACAAACTTAACTTTGCTTCCATCTCCATCAAGAGCAATACCCATTTGCAAATTATTTCTTGGTGCTAAAACTGTCTGTTGTAGAGTAACTAGATTTTTTTTATTTAGATTAGGAACTAAACCGCCAAAATCAGAAGACATTTTATTATTTATTTCTCTAGCCATGCAATCATTACTAAACAATAAATCTTTAATATATCCTGAAGATGAGCCATTAAGAGAATCTATAGTAATATCAATATTAGCTTTGGCTATTTTTGGTAAACTAACCATATTACCTATTTGATGAAAATAATAATGTTTTGGATTAAATTCATTTATTTGACCAGGAGTAATAGGAAAATCAGGTAAACCAGTTTCTATTAGTTTTTTTATTTCTTCCTCAATTTCGTCAGTAATATTATCTCTAAGTATCGCTCCTTGAGGATTAGAGAGCTTAACTCCATTATATTCATAAGGCATATCACCACCAGTTAACATAATACCACCAGTTAATACTAAAGTTTTTACAGCCCAAAATATTGATGCTGTTGGACTTGGGCGATCCGATAAGTAAACATCAAAGCCATTTTTTATCACTATTTCAGCAACTTCATCTGCATATTTTTCACCCAAAAAACGACTATCAAAACCGATTGCTAATCTTGGTGGAAAATTATCAATATAATTTTGTTCACGTCTAAAATAGTTACAAACAGCTTGTGTTAATGAACGTAAATTATCGAATGTATAACCATCTGAGATGATTGATACCCAACCATTATGTGAAAACTTTATTTTATTCATTATTAAGATTCTTTCATTTTTTCTTTTAATGTCATAATTGCTTCAATTGGAGTGGGATCTACTCCTTTTAGTAATGCCAAGTATATACTAAGATAGTCACCAAGATAAATTAGACGCATTTGTCTTTCTAATAAAGATTTACCTGTTTCAACAAAATTATTTACTTCTGTAGAGTTTTCAAAAAAGCTAAGTGTAGTATCTATTTGTTTTTTTAAAAATGAATCCTCAGCTTGATCTCTTAATGCTATAAAATAATAATTTCTTAAATCAATATTCTTATCAGTTAAACCAATTATTTCATTATGGGTTAGTTCGGGAAATGAATTATGTATGACAACTTCCTTACTATTTTCATTAAATTGACATTTCCATCTCAAAGCTATTGCTTCTGTAAATGGACTAACCCCAAAAACTACAATCTTTTTATTAACCATATTTTGAGCAGCTTGTAATAAATAATTATCAGAATTATGTTTTAGGTCAGCTTTTTTTCTTATTTCATCAAGTGATTTAATTGAATCTTCAACATCTGAAAGATTAATATTCAAATTTTTTATTTTACTTAAAATACCTATTAGTGAGTAGAATAAATCACCAAGTGCAGCACGAGGCATTTTTACTTGCCCTGTTAATAAAACACAAACAGCATTATTATCTTTAGCTAATGTTTGTATTTCACCACCATGAGTTATTATTATTACTTTACAACCTCTTTTAAAAGATTCTTTGGCACATTTAAGAGTTTCTTGAGTATTTCCAGAATAACTAATAAAAATAGATAGTGATTCGCTATTAACAAAATGAGGCAAAACAGAGCTTCTATTAACTATGACAGGTATTTCGGCTTTATCATAGATATATGATTTTAATAAATCACCACTGATACATGAACCACCCATTCCAGATATAACAATGTTTTTTATCTGATTGTATTCGTCAGGTATATTTATTTTTAGTGCATTTTTTAATGCTATTGTTGCATCATCAGGAAAGTTATAAGTAATGCCAAGGAGATTACTTTTATCATATTGACTAATAGTTTGATTAGTTGGATTCATAGAAAACCGAATATCTACATAAAAAATAACTTCAAAACATTATAACATAATCAATTATTTTCATAATGTAGATTCAAAAAATAAAAAATGATTAAATAATTATTATCGTATGTATGATTTAGTCCAAAAGTTGTATTATTATTATATGCAAAAAGATATTAATTGGAAAGAAATTATTGTAGATTATAATAGTTCAGATCATGCAAGAGCTTATTTTCAGATTTTTACATCTTATATTCCTTATATTATTTTTTGGTATCTTGCTTATGTAAGCCTAAGCTATTCTTACTTTTTAACCTTATTTTTTGCTGTTATTGCGGGAGCGTTTTCAGCTAGAATATTTAGTATTATGCACGATTGCAGTCATGGATCTTTTTTCGGATCAAAAAGCCTAAATAATATTACAGGTTTTATTTCAGGGACATTAACTTTAACCCCGTTTCTTTGTTGGAAAAAAATCCATGCAACTCATCATGCGTGCACAGGCAAGATTAATAGAAGAGATATTGGCGATTTTGAATTAATGACAATTGATGAGTATCTAAAGGCTTCAAAAGCTCAAAAAATTAAATATCATATTATGAGAAACCCACTATTTTTATTGTTAATCACACCATTTTTATTATTTTTTATATTACAAAGGCTACCAGCTAATAATATTGCAGAGTTTACAAAAAAAGAAAAAGAAAGTGTTACTTGGACAAATCTTTCAATTGTAGCAATTGTTATTGTTATGTCTTGGTTAATTGGTTTCAAAGCATTTTTTATAGTACATTTTCCTGCGGCTCTATTAGCATCAACTGTTGGAGTTTTTTTGTTTTTTATTCAACATCAATTTGAAAACACCTACTGGGCTTCAAAAAGTGATTATAGTTATTTTAAAGCAGCAATGAAAGGTAGCTCATTTTTTAAATTACCGATGTTTTTTCAATTTTTTATTGCTAATGCTGGCTATCACCATATTCATCATTTATCTCCACAAATTCCAAATTATAAATTAAAAAAATGTCATGATGAAAATATTGAATTACATGATGTTTCAACACTAACTTTTATTTCTGCTATCAAAACTTTTAATTTAAAATTGTGGGATGATAAAAATAATAAACTAGTATCTTTTAAAAACGTTTAAATAAATATTTTTTTATTAGTTATATTGACTAATGTGAATTTTTGTAATAAAATATCAAGATAAGTAATTATGAGAATAAATAGGAAATCAAAATCATGAAATTAAATAAATCTTTAATCACAACTGTATTAGTAACAATGCTATCATCTTTTTCATTATTAGCATGTAGTGAAAAAACTGAAGTAAGAGAAGAAAAAGTTGTTCAACCTGTAGTTGTTCCTGATGCAAATAAAGATGTTAATGTAACTGTTCATACTGATAATACAGCACCTGTAACTCCACCAGTTGAAAACAAAACGACTACCACAGTACAACAAAATACTGATACAGGTACAGTACAAACTAAAAGTGAAACTACATCAGGACGTTAAAATTTTTTGGAGTAAATAAAATGAATAATAAAAAAATAGCTTTGAGTTTGTTAGTTATTACTTTAAATATGTTTTCTTTAGTTGGTTGTAATAAAACTGAAGAGGTAAAAGTAAAGGAAAATGTTGTTTTAGAAACGACTCCAAAGCCTAATGAAAAAGTAAATGTCAATGTTGATGTCCAACAACCTCAACAGCCAGTTGAAAGGACTAAGACAGACGTTGTTGTTGTAAATAACGACAAAAGTGGAAAGGATCTTGCTGTCATGAATGCAAATATACAGAAACTACAAGACCAACTCAAATCATCAAATGATCAATCAAAAATTGAATTAAATAAACAGATTCAAAAAATGAATGCAGATAAATTACAATTACAAAAACAAGTAGCAACATTACAAACAAAAAGTGTTCAAGCTAATGCTAAGACTCAGTCAGATCAAAATCTTGATATTACTAAGCAACAGTATAGAGATAGCTCAAGAACCAAAATAGATGATTTTTCTAAAAAAATGGATGATCTAAAAACTAAAGTAGCTAATCTTAATGATCCAGAGAAAACTCAAGCTGATAATGATATTAGTAGGATAGAAGATAGTAAAGCCGAAACTGAAAAAAAGCTCAATGACATAGATGCTTCTAAAGATATTTCTAGCCTAAAAATAGCAAAAAACCAGATAGATAATATGCTAACTGATCTTGATAAAAAATACACTCAACTATTAGCTTCTAAGTTTTCTGGAAAATAATAAATAAATTTTAGAAAATAAAGACTATAAAAAGGGGTTGTAACCCCTTTTTATAGTCTTTATTTGATAATAACTTCTAAAGAACCAGTTGTAGGAGAATTATTTATATTTTGTTGACTATTAATAGTACTTGGTACTTGTTCTGTTGTTGGATTTGTTCTATCCAATTTATTTGAGCTGATATTACCATTAGTATTATTACTTGCTGTAGAATCTGGAGTACTAACATCTAAATTTTGATTTAAAATATTTTCTACACCAATATCTTTGACTGAAAAAGAGCCACCATTAAAATTTAAAACTTGACCTGCATTAACTTCTGAAGGATTACCAATTAAATCTCCGTTTTCATTAGATTGCTTATAAACATTTAGATGTCCCTCAACTAGTCCAGTATTAAATCCTGAATGACTAAGATCATTTTTGTCTATTGTTTTTATATCATTAGTTTCTAATTTTTCATCATTATTAAATTCAACATATCCTTCTGTTCCTGTAATGGCAGCAACTGCTGTTGGTGAATATATTCTGAATCCAGATGATTTTTTAGCTACTTTAAACCATACTTTGCCTGAGTCAACTCTAACAGCTCTATAACTTTTATCCAAAACCGTTAAGACAGTTCTACTACCAATTCGAGTCAATGAACCATCAGGATAAGATAACTCTACTTTGGACAAAGAGCCAGTTCTAATAGATGTACCAGGTCTTAGAAGCTGACCTCGACTTGCTTCTCTCCAAACACTTGCACCATATTTAAGTTCAACTTTATTTTTTAAGTCTTTTATTACTGCTTTGCGTTGATCGCTCTCACCAATAGCATTTGAATTAAGAGTCGAAATTAATAACATACCAATAGCTATTAACCCTGTAAATTTATTAACCATAATTTATCTCCTTAAAAGCTAAAACCGTTGTTATAGCCACCTATAATATTAACACCCAAATCAAAAACACCGATGTTTTTGTCAACTAAAGAAGAATTTATTTTTGTGTATTCGCCTGAAATTTGTAAGGTAAAAAAATCATTAATCAGATACTG
>JACMQJ010000057.1 GCA_014377055.1 Candidatus Sericytochromatia bacterium | reverse complement strand
TCAGTTTTTATCTTCCTGATTCTTTAGTCAAATCTCTCAAAGTTTCTTTTATTTCATCTGTTACCATATCCCAATGAAATCTCCATGCCCAATTACCAGAAGGAGTACCAGGATTATTCATCCTTGAGTTTTCATCCAAGCCCAAAATATCTTGCATTTGATAACTCGCTGTATTTGCTTTTGAAAATAGAGCCATTTTTATCAGATCCCAATTTACATTTTGTCCATCAGTTTGTGTCTGTTGACATAAGAATAATTTTTCATTATCTGATGCATTATTAAACCAGCCTCTAACAGTATTATTATCATGGGTTGATGTATAACAAATATAATTCTCCTTATCAAAATTTTGTGGTAAATATCCATTATTCTCATCACCACTAAAAGCAAATTGCAACATCTTTATACCAGTTAGATTAAATTGATCTCTAAGTTGTATAACCCTTTCAGTAATATCAAGGTAATCTTCAACTATCAAAGGTAACTCTTCACCGAATGTATTAACAAATGCTTGTAAGATTTCTTCACCAGGTGTTTGTAACCATTGACCAGTTGTTGTAGTTTCAGAATCAAAAGGTATAGCAAAATAAGTATCAAAAGCTCTAAAATGATCCAATCTAACTATATTCATTAACTCAAAATTCTTTTTTAATCGAGCAACTAACCAATCATAATTCCTTTCTTTGAGAACTTCCCAATTATATAGAGGATTACCCCATTTTTGACCTTCTTCATCGGGATTACCACCTGGAATACCTGCAACAAATGTTGGTTTCATGTTTTCATCTAATTGAAATATTTCTGGATTTGCCCAAACGTCAGCACTATCAAAGGCTACATATATCGGTATATCACCAATCATTTTGACACCTTTTTTATTGGCATAATTTTTTAATTCAAACCATTGTTTAAAAAAGATAAATTGTAAGTATTTATTATATAAAACTTCTTCACCAAGTTTTTGATCCCATTCAGCTAATACCTCAGGTTTTCTCAAAATCAAAGACTCATCCCAACCTAACCAATCTCCGTTATGACCGTTTTGTGCATAATATTCGGTTATTGCCATAAACATGGCAAAGTCATGTAACCAATAATTATTTTGGTCACAAAATTCATGAAATTCGGCTTTAACATTTTCATTGGATGTAGTTTTAAATTTTTTAAATGACTCTCTAAGAACTTTGTTTTTATTATTATACATAGCCGCAAAGTCAACCATATCAATATTACACTTAGGTATTTGTGCTAGTTCTTTTTTACTCAAAAAACCTATTTCAAATAATTTTTCAGGGCTAATTAAATCTGGATTACCTGCAATTGATGATAAACAGGAGTAAGGCGAATTAGTGTATCCTGTTGGCCCAAGAGGTAATACTTGCCATATTTTTTGACCTGTTTCTTCCAAAAAATCTACAAAATTAAATGCCTCAGGGCCTAAATCTCCTATACCAAATTTGCTTGGCAAGGAACTAATATGGAGTAATACTCCAGCTTCTCTATCTAAATACATTATTTTTACATTCTCGTAAACTACAAATCTATAATCAAAAAAATATCATTTCTTTTGAGTAAAAATTATATACTTGAATTTATTTGTTTTATTTAGTGTAAATCTTAAGAATACTTGAAGCCTAAACGGGGCAAGCTTTTTTATTGTTGCTATCATTTTATTAAAATATTGCGATAAGTAATAATTTAAATTATACTTTTTTATGTAGTTACATTTATAAAATATGGAGAATCATCATTATGACAAAAAAGAAAGACCCATTAGATAGCTTAAATGATAATGACGAAGATAGTGGACTAAATAATATCTATCATCGTGATGATGATGGTGAGATTGATGATGTTGCTTTTGGTAGTGCCAAAGAAGAAGAAGACAAAAATAAATAGCTTCTCAAATAACCATTGATAATGTTTTAATTGACACATTTAAAGTAATTACTCTATGATAAAATTATATAAAATAAATATTAATTTTATATAGTAACAAACATGCAAGAAACTCATATCAATCGTAACAAAAAAGCTGTATTTGGTTGGAGTATGTACGACTGGGCAAACTCCGTCTATGCTTTGGCAATCACCACAGCTATCTTCCCTACATACTTTAGTGCTGTTTCCAAATCTCCAGAAGTAATGGTTAGAATGGATAATAACATGTCAATTGTTAACTTCTTAGGGTTTCAAGTCCCAAGTGTTAGCTTGTACTCTTATGCCATATCTTTTGCTTACTTATTAATTGCAATATTAAGTCCAATACTAGGATCTATTGCTGATTATAGCGGTAGCAAAAAAAAGTTTATGTTTGGATTTTGCCTACTTGGCTCTATTTCTTGTTCTTTTTTATACATGTTTGATGCTCAACATTATAGTCTCGGTGTAATTTTATTTGTCATTGCGGCAATAGGTTATGCTGGCGGTAATATATTTAATGATGCTTTTTTACCTGAGGTTTCAGCACCTGAAGATTATGCAAAAATATCAGCACAAGGTTTTATGATGGGATATATTGGAAGTGTAATTCAATTATTAATATGTTTAGCTATGATTATAAAATTTCAAGCGTTTGGTTTTAATAATGCTATTGAGCCAACCCGAATCTCATTTATATTAGTTGGAATATGGTGGTTTGGATTTGCCCAATTTACCTTTTTTAACCTAAAAGATATAAAACCTGAACACCCAGTATCAAATGTTATTAGTAAAGGATTTGCTGAGTTAGCTAAAGTTATTGAATCAATGAAAACAAATATATTATTAAAAAGCTTTTTAATTAGCTTTTTATTTTATAATATGGGTATTCAAACTGTAATATATATGGCTGCTTTATTTGGAACAGAAGAATTACACCTAGCCCCTCAACAATTAATTATGACCGTCTTATTAATACAACTTATTGCTATAGCAGGCTCTCAATTTTTCGCTTACCTTTCAAAAATATTAGGTAATATAAAAGCATTGATGATGGGTATTGTTGTTTGGATTGTTATTTGTATTGCTGCCTATTTTATCCAAACAGCTTTTCAGTATTATATTATTGCTTGCTGTGTTGGTTTTATTATGGGAGGTATGCAAGCTTTATCAAGAGCTACTTATTCACTGTACATACCACAAACAGATGATAATGCTTCATTTTTTAGTTTTTATTCAATTACGGATAAAATATCTATCATTTTAGGTTTACTAAGTTATGGTTGGGTTAATCAGTTAACTCACAATATGAGAACATCTATTCTATTTTTAATTTTTTATTTTGTAATAGGTGGATTTTTATTAATTGTTCTACAAAACAAATTAAAGTATCTAAAGCCTGAAAAAATTGACTTAGCTTAATTTATTTTAATAATTTTTTTCATATTAAATAAGCATTATTTTTTCGTATTTTTACAATTAAAGATAAGATTACTCTATTGAAAGTGATATTATCATTGTGTTTTAATAGAAGTATATTGATCAAGGACAAAACAAAATATGAAAGTCGGCTTATTAAATATTAGACCTAAATACGAAGATTATAGTGTTCCTATTTCTTTACCTAGTAGCTGTGATTATCTTGCTTCTTATTTAAATACAAATATGGAGGGATGTGAAGCTCACGTTGAGTATGAGCTTGATGATATGCTTGCAAAAAAGCCAGATATAATTGGTCTTTCTTCATTTACTAGAACTTATACAGCAGCACGTGAAATTGCTAAAGAAATAAAAAAAAGAACTAATATCCCTGTGATAATTGGAGGTCATCACATTTCAGCACTTCCATATAACTTAGATCATACTATGGACATAGGCGTATTAGGTGAAGGTGAAATAACATTAATCGAGATACTGAGATTATATGAGCTTGGTAATGTCACTGATCAAAAATTAGCTGAAATTGACGGGATTGTCTATTATAATGAAAATAAAGAGTTAATAAGAACTAAACCAAGAGCATTGATTAAAGATCTTGATAGTTTACCAATACCATATAGAACACCTTTCAAAAAGAGTGTTGTTGGACATTTGCAACATGCTATTTTTACATCCAGAGGTTGTCCTTTTAGATGTAAATACTGTGCAATTTCTGAGTTTTGGGATCAAATTAGATACCACTCTCCAGAAAGAGTTTTAGAAGAATTAATGTTACTTATCTCTCAAACAAATTGTCGCGAAATTGCTATTTATGACGATTTGTTTGGCATCAATAAAAAAAGATTAAAATCATTAGTTGATCTAATACGCTCTGAAAATATTCATAAAAAAGTAAATTTTACCTGTAACGCTAGAGCGAGTGTTTTTGATGATGAAATATGTCAATTATTTTTAGATATGAATATCAAAGCGTGTGTTTTTGGTATGGAGTCTGCCAATGACCGTATTTTGGCCTATATGAAGGGCTCTACTACAGGTAAACAAAATCAAAAAGCCTTAGATTTATGCAAAAAATATAATATAAGTGCAACACCTAACTTTATTATTGGATTTCCTACAGAAACACCAGCTGAAGCTAGTGAAAGTTATTGGTTTATTAGAAAAAATAAAGAACTCGTAAATGATTTTAGAGTTTTTCCAGCCTGTCCTTTACCAGGCACTCATCTTTGGGATTATGCAATTGAAAAAAAGATTGTCCAGAGAGACTATGAAGATTGGGATGAGGTAGATTTTTTCTTTACTCCTGAAAAATCAATTTATTTAAATGCAGAAATCTATGACCAATATGAATATAAATCAATTCTTGATAGTTTTTATGAGCTAAGAAATAAGTCAAAAAACTTTAATGTTACTAGTGGTGAAAAATATGAAAAATATGTCTATAGTGAAAAATTACTTAGATACATTTCCTTGACATTATCGCTTAAAAATAAACCAGAAGTTTTAGAAATAACTAATCTTAATTTTAGTGTTAATAATAATCCTCAAAATACAAATGTTAAAACTATATCCTTAGAAAAATATACTAAACTTGACCTATCAGATTATCAAGAAAATAGTTTTGATAATATTTTACTATTTCATGTTCTTGAGTTTTTTCCTGAGCCAGAAAAAGAAATTTTGAAATTGAAAAAATTATTAAAACCGAACGGTAAAATAGTTTTAGTTACATATAATGTCAAAAATCCTCTATTTTTCTTAACCTTGATCAAGGGTTTAGATACAAATAATGCTTGGTCAGCCAAAGAAAGGGAATTAATAAATCAATATGTTGAAATGGCTCATGCCAAAGAAGATGTAGAAAATAAGTTTGAATATGTTAAAAAAATGTTTAACCAAAATATTTATAGCTATTGGGGCATATGTAGCAAAAATAATGTATCTCACTTTGAAATAAATAGAATTAAAGATATAGCTAATAAAACAGAATTAAAGATTTTGGATAACAAAAAATTCTTTATTGATCTTGATAAAGCAACAACAGATTTTTATGATCAATTATCTATTTTGATAAGTACTAGTATCGGCATAAATAATACTAAAGACTATAGTTTTTCAAATGTTAGCTTTTTAACAAGTGCATAAATATTAAGTTTTAATATATGTCGTGTTAAAAGTTTAGATTACTTAAGAAATATGACTTTAGCATAAAAAGTATCTTGAAATTATTATTATGAGTGTATTACAATATGATTAAAGTTTAGTTACGATTTCTTTACAGACATATTTAAAAAAGATATAATAGTTTTTAAGGTAATATAATTTATATCTGAGCTTTTATTAAGACTCAATTATTTTAGTATAAGGATTTAAAAATAAGTTCTAATGTCAAATAATGAAGAGAAAAGAGCCTCAGCAATAAAATTTAATTATCCCAATGATACTGTGCCAAAGGTTACGGCAAGTGGTACAGGAGATACAGCAGAATATATAATAGCTGTAGCAGAAGAACACAATATACCCGTTTACAAAGATCCGCTTTTAGCTAAAGCTTTGGGTCAGCTAGAGGTAGGAGATTTAGTCCCACCAGATTTGTATAGTGCCGTTGCCGAAGTTCTTGCCTTTGTTTATTCTCTTGACCAAAATCAAGATAAAGCAGAAAAAATTATAATGGAAGGAGTATAGAATGCTTAGAGGAATATATTCGAGTGCCTCAGGTATGTTGATGGAAATGGATAAAGTTTCTATGCACGCTGCTAACATAGCTAATGCTCAAAGTGCTGGTTTCAGAAAACATGATATGACATCTGTACCATTTAGAGAATTAGTCATAGATGTTATGAATGATTCTACCGAAAAGAAAATTGGACACAAAACTTTAACTTCAGTAAAAGTCCCTGTTGGTACAGGTTCGTTTGGTAGTTATGAGATAATGGATAATTCACAAGGTTCATTAAGACCTACAGGTAATACTCTTGACATAGCTATACAAGGTAATGGATGGTTAACATTACAAAAAGCTGGTACAAAAGGTATTAACAATCAATATACAACTAGAAATGGTGCTTTTTTGTTAAATGATCAAGGTAGAATAGTAAATCCAGAAGGTGACTTCTTACTAGATAAAAAAGATAATCAAATAACTATACAACTACCTAAAAGTAACGTGATACTTGACAAAAAAGGTAAAATTATTGGTAAATTACCAAAAAGCGTTTTTGCTGATAATGTTGCTCTTTCGAAATCTCTTGAAAGTCGAATTGTTATAAAAGATAATGGTGACATTATGGATAATGGCAAATTGTTAACAACATTAAAAGTTCAAACAGATACCAACAATATTAAATACATACGTAATCTAAAACTTGCATTACCTGAGCAACAAGTAGCTCAAACAGATGCCAAATCAAAAAATCTTGTGACAATAGATGGTAAGCAAATTTCTCTTAAGCAAGGTTTTATCGAAGAATCTAATGTTCAGATTATTTCTGAAATGGTAGGCTTAATTCATTCTTCCAAAAATTATGAATCAGGTCATAAGCTTTTAATGAGTGAAGATAAAGTTCTTGATAAAGCGATTAATGAGCTTGGAAGAACAGGCTAAAATCTAGCTTTTTAGTTTTTATTAGTGTTGATAATTACTAAAAATTTTGATTTTGAATCAATACTAAAAAACACCCTGTACTCAGGGATTTATTATTTTATTTAATAGGAGTTTTAACCAATGATATCCTTATGGACTGCTGCCACTGGCATGGAATCAATGAAGTTTAAAATTGAAGTTATTGCAAATAATCTTGCAAATACTAATACAGATGGTTTCAAAAGAACCGAAGTAGATTTTAGTGATCTTCTTTATCAATACAAAAGAAATCCTACAACACAAGATAATCCTACTGGTGTTTCTGTGGGTCTTGGTGTTAAGGTTGCTGGTACAAACATTCAGCACAAACAAGGTTCCCTAAAAGTTACCGAAAATCAAATGGATTTAGCTATTAATGGTCCTGGTTTTCTAAAATTTAAAGATCCAATCAGTGGAAATGATGTTTACAGCCGAAATGGTGCTATTAAGCAGGATGATCAGGGTAAATTTGTTAGTCCACAAGGATTGATACTCGATCCTCCTATTACATTATCTATTGAACAACAATTTTCACATGTAAGCGAAGATGGTAGAGTATGGGTTAGACAAGCTGGTACAGGTATTCTTAATCAATTAGGTCAAATGCAACTTTCCAATTTCCCTAATCCAGCTGGATTACAAGCAATTGGTAATTCAGGTTATATTATAACTGCTGCCTCTGGTGCTGAAATAGTTGGGCAACCTAAACAAAATGGTTTGGGTTCACTTGTAAGCGGTTCATTAGAAGCATCAAATGTAGAAATAGTTCACGAAATGGTTGATTTAATCAGCACACAAAAAGCATTTGATACCAATTCAAAGGCAATAACTGTTTCAGACAAAATGATGGATACAGCAAACAACTTAACTAGATAGTAAGTAATGTGAATTAAGTTTAACGTAAGTTAAATATACAATAAATTTGACTCACTAATATATATAATAAGGATTAGAAATAGTAAATTCTTTTTTAATTAGGTATTTATGGTTCTAATCCTTAAAAAATGTTTTTTTGTTATAGCAGTCTTTTTATCTCTGTCTATATTATTTTCTAATGACTCTTTTTCAAAGCCTAATAATATTACAACTGAGAGTTTCATTCTAAATGTTAAACACAAAATACAAGAAGCTTACAAAGTAGGTTACGAAGATATAAGTGTTGACTGGAAAGATGATGATTTAGGCAAAAAAATTTATGATTTACAAAAATTTTATCCTAATAAGTCAATAGATATAAGAATAAAAGATAGTGTAATAAAAGACATTTCTGGTAAGCAAGGTTTCCCTATTGATGTGTTAGTCAATGGTAAACCAAATCGAATTATATATTTAAGATGTAAATTTGATGTTCTAAAAGAAGCAATAGTTGCAAGTTTTAAGATAAAACGTGGTGAAACTATTTCTTTGGATAATATTAAGTATCTTAAAGTTCCTATTAATAAAATAAGTAAAAATCTTGTACCAATAAGCACCGAAAGTATATTAGGTAAGATGGTTATCATGGATATTAGTGAAAATACCATTATAACTTCAAATTTATTAAAGGAAAAAACTGTTGTTTTTAGAGGAAATCAGGTTACAATAAGAATAAGAAATGGTGACTTGACTCTTACAAGTGTAGGAGAAGCTTTACAAGATGGGTACGTTGGACAAAACATTCCTGTTAAAATAAGCAGTTTTTCTTCAAAAAAAACCGTTATGGCAAAGATTTTGGATGTCAGTTTGGTTGAAATTAATTTAGGGGGTAGTAATTAAGTGGTTAAAAGTAAGCTTTTGTATTCTCTTGTAAGCATAGTAGTTGTTTCTACAACTCTACCTGCTTATGCTGATTCTTTGTGGAATGACACAAGTGTTGGTAGCTGGTTCACAGATAGAAGATCTGCTTTTGTAATTGGTGGACTTGTTACTGTTAATGTTTTAGAAAACACTAAAGCATCACAAAAATCAACTTTACAGGGCAATAAAACCCTTCAAAACACCCATAAATGGGAAATACCTGCTCTTGATCAATCAAAAGGTTTATTTAATAGGCAACTGAAAACTGATAATCAAACCGTTTTTAATGGAATAGGCTCTACAACTAGAGATGGTAGCTTAGTTTTAAATGTAACAACCAATATAGAAGACATATTACCCAATGGTAATTTGGTTGTCAGAGGCAGAAAACAAATCAGAGTTAATGACGAAATCAGTGAAATAATATTTAGTGGTGTAGTCAGAAGAGATGATGTTAAATCAGATAATTCCGTCGATTCCGAAAAAGTAGCGAATCTACAAATTGATGTTAAAGGTACAGGACCTGTTAGTGCAAAAAGTACAGGTGGTATTTTATCCAGATTATTTAATTTCTTACTATAAAGCGGAGAACCAAAATGACAAATATAAATTTTAAAAAGATTGGTGTATCTGCTCTTAGTTTGTTTTTACTAAGTATTACAGGTTTACAAGCTCAAGCAGCTTCTGGTGTTCAAGTTAGTTCAAGAATGGCTGAACCAACTGTTAGGGTAAAAGATGTTGCACAAATTAGAAATGCCCGTTCAAATCAATTAACAGGATTAGGTCTAATTGTTGGTTTACAAGGAAGTGGTGATAGTGCCTCTACTTTATTTACTAATAAAGCTTTTGTTAATATGCTTGAAAGATTAGGCTTACCTAATATGGGTGGTATCAAAGTTAAGAATGTTGCAGCTGTTATGGTTTCAACCAATTTACCTCCATTTATCAAGCCAGGTCAAAGTATTGATGTTAATGTTGCTTCTATGGGTGATGCCAAAAGTATTGAGAATGGCGTTTTGGTTAGAACTCCAATGATTGGTCCTGATGGTAGAACTTATGCAGTAGCACAAGGTCCAGTTTCTATAGGTGGTTTTGGTGTAGAGGCTAATGGTGAAATAGTCAAAAAAAATGTACCAACAGTAGGAAGAATACCTAATGGAGCTATTGTTGAAAAAGAAGTAAATGTTACTATGCTTGATGAAAATGGTAACTTATATATAGATTTATTAAATCCAGATTATACTACTGCCTCCGAATTAGCTGATAAGATAAATAAAAGTTTATTGGGCAATGCAAAAGCTATGGATCCAGCAAGTGTTAGAGTATTTGTAACTAATACATATAAAGATAATCTGGTTGATCTAATTGCTCGTATCGAAAATCTTAATTTGAACCCTAGAAATAATGCGGCAAAAGTTGTTTTGGATGAACGAACAGGAACAATACTTATCGGTCAAAATGTTAAAATAAGCCCTGTAGCAATTTCTCATGGTGGTTTAACAGTTAAAATTGAAACTCAACATGATGTATCGCAACCGAATCCTCTTAGTAATGGCGTTACAACTCCTATAACTAATACAAAAATAACTGCTGTGGAAGAAAAAGGTATTACTCAATTATTTACTGGTGGTACAACCATTGGTGAACTAGTTAAATCTTTAAATGTCTTAGGTGTTTCTACAAAAGATTTGATTACTATAATTCAAACCATTAAAGCAGCTGGTGCCTTAAATGCACAGCTTGAAATAATTTAGTTTTTGGAGAGATTAAAATGGAAATATCACCTTTAGTTGGCTCTGTATCTACAGGATATGGTGCTAAAGAACCCGAAATGTCTTATGCAGAAACAACGCAAGGACTAAAAGCTGCTTCAAAAGATTTTACAGCTGTTCTATTTTCTTATATGTTTTCTACTATGAGGGGTAATCCTGATGAAAGTGGAGGAAATGAAGAAGATGGAGGTGGAGGTAGTCTTTTTTCTGGTGAAAATGTTAATATGTTTATGGGCTTTCTTGATCAAGAAGTTGGCAAAAAATTTGCCGATCAAGGTGGTAAAGATATGGTTGATGCCTTATATCGCCAGCTAAAAGGTAATAATATTTTTAAGGACGAAATAGAAGCTAAAAAGAAGTCCCTTGAAGGTTCTGAAAATGGTAAAGATAAAATAAGCATGACAATACAAAAAAATAAAGAGCTTAATTTACCAATTAAAGAAGGACAAGAAGTTAAGCCTTTACCAAAAATAGTGAATAAGTGATTTAGATAGAATAAACAATGTCATTAGCTCCTAAAGGTGCCATAAAAAGTAATAATGAAACGATCCAGCGATATATGCCACTTGTTAAGTCAATCGCCAGAAGGATTTCTACTAAGCTACCCAAACATTATGATGTAGAAGACTTAATCAGCGATGGTGTGGTTGGTTTGCTTTCTGCTACCGAAAGATTTGATCCTAATAGAGGAGTAAAATTTGAAACATTTGCTACTTATTATATAAAAGGTGCTATTCTCGACAATCTTCCTAAAGTCCCTACAATTAAAACTCCTAGCTATACTCTTCCAGTCAAAACTGAAAGTAATTCTGATGAAGAGTCAGATAACGAAAACCTTAGCTCAGAAGAAGTAGAAAGTGATTCTAATCTTTTATACAATAAAATTAGTCAAATGACTTATAGTTATGTCCTTTCATTGGATGCTCCTACAGGTGGAGAGCAAGAGGATGGATATAGTCTTTTAAGCCAACTTGGTTCTGTTGACTCTGTACAAAGTGATATAGAATTTGAAGAGTTACAAGATTTGTTAAGATTATCAATAGAGCAATTACCAATGCAAGAGCGAACTACTCTAAAATATTATTACTTTAACAAAATGCCATTTAATGAAATTGGTAAAAAGTTAGGTCTATCTGAATCATGGGTAAGTCGTATACATAAAAGGGCTTTAGAGCAACTTAGAACTAAAATTGGGAAGAAAAAAAGTGTTGATGATTTTATTTCTTCTTACTAAATCTGTATTATTTAATTAGTTAATTATTTTTAATATTAGATTTTTCCAATGGTTTAATTGCAAATATTATTAATTTGAAATATTTAAATCATTGAGATCATAAAATACAAATGATATACTATATATTAGTGCTCTATTAACTATTTTAATTTCTTATTAAAAATTCAGGAGAAAGTAGAATTAATGACATTTACGCCCGAAGTGACACTTGGTCAAAAGGTACTTGATTTAACTACACAAAGACATCAGCTTATTGCCAACAATATAGCTAATATAAATACACCTAAATATAAGAGAACAGATCTCTCATTTGCTGCTACCTTAGAAGATATGGCAGAAAAAACAAAAAGTGTAGAAGTAAATTCTTTACCTGACCTGATGAACAAAGAATTGATTGCCACTGATTTGAGTAGAGGAAAACAACTCACTTATCTGCATGGTAACAGTGGTGGGGATATGGGGGTTGAGTATTCTAAAAACGATCTCGGTTTTGACTATGAATGGTTTAAGCAAGGTGCAGATACATTTAATGGCGTCAAAGAAAGAAAATCTAGTGTTTCAGATGTAATAAATGAAACAAACCCAATCTTAATAAAGACCAAAAATTCAGAGCGACTTGATGGAAACAATGTAAATGTAGATATGGAAGTCGCTGAAATGATCAAAAATACAAGTTATTATAATATTTTA
>JACMQJ010000369.1 GCA_014377055.1 Candidatus Sericytochromatia bacterium | reverse complement strand
TTGTTCTTCTGAATTGTCTCAATCCCTTACAGGGTTTTAGTCAGTTTTTAAGTATCTCATTTAAAGAATCTAATTTGTGATAATAGGTTTCAATCCCTTACAGGGTTTTAGTCAGTTTTTAAGTTTGAGGTTGAGCTAGACAATGATAAATTAATAGAATCCGATTATACAATAAAGCAATTAGAAGAAAAATTTTCTGATGAATATAAAAATATCTATCAAGTTCCAACAAGACATGCTTTTAAAAGTGATATCGATAGACTTATCGAATCAGGATTTTTATTAAAAGAAGGCAAGTCAGGAATATCTGTAAGCTATAAAATAATACAAACCCTGTAAGGGATTGAAACAGATATAGTTTGTTGCAAGGCAGTTATTACAAAGACTTAAAAACTGACTAAAACCCTGTAAGGGATTGAAACAATTCAGAAGAACAAAAATATTTATGGTAACATTTAGTATTAGTACAGAAAAAATAAAGATATTTTAATGAAAAAAAACAATTACAAAAATTTTATCGAATTATTAGAGTTTAGCCCTAATTTGGTTTTGTATGGAAACTCTGGCACAGGTAAAACTTATACTGCCAGAAAAATAGTCGAAGAATTTGAAAAAAAATACCATCAAGAATTAGATTTTGCTTCAATAGAAAAACAAAACAGAGCAAAATTTATTAGTTTTCACAAGCTATATTCCTATAATGATTTTATTGAAAGAAGAATAAATATAGAAAATGAAGAAGTAATTAAAAATGGTGCCTTACTCGAAATAGCTATCAATGCTTCACTTGAAATTATGAAATCATCAATAAAAGGTAAAATAAAAAACTCAATTAATTCACAAAGTAAAGTATGGAAAGTGTCTTTAGGTTATCGTAAAACTGAAGAGCGAATATATAAACAGTGTAAGAAAAATAAAGAGATTGTCATAGGTTGGCTTGAGTACGAATCACTTGAGGGTAAATCGTACAATGAAATTTATTCAATGCTTGAAATCAAAAGAGGCAAAGATGAACCCAAGCTATCTAATGATGTTAGCTCAATTAGTGCATTAGTAAATGATATGAAAAAAGGTGATTTGGTGTTGATTTATTCTACACCAACAACAATTATTGATATTGGTATTGTTGAGGGTGATTATTTTCATAATTCTGGTGAGCCTTATCCACATAAAAGAAAAGTAAGCTGGTTTAAAGAGTTTAAAAAGCCGATAGATATTTCTAGTTATGACAATAAAACAAGATTGAGCTTAAAAACTATTTATGAGCTTGATCAAATTAATTTCTCTGACTTACGTGAAATAATTCAAGATAATGATAAAAAAATATCTTTTTCAAAAGACAATATAAAACCTTACTATTTATTGATTGATGATATAGATCAGGGAGATATTTTAAGTATATTTGGAGAATCTATTTCGTTGATAGATCAAAGAGATATTTATAGAACAATTTTAACTTATTCAAAAAAAACGTTCTCTTTACCATCAAATTTGTATATTATTGCTACATCTAATCAAGTATTTAAAGATCGATTTTTACAAAGAAGATTTATTTTTAATAAACTAATTCCCGAACCATCTTATTTAGAAAATATTTTTATTGATAAAAATATTTCTTTGATTAAGCTCATGAATAAAATTAATACAAACATCACTGAAATATTAGGAGAACAAGCTCAATTAGGTCATGGATATTTTATAAATCTAAAAACAATAAGTGATTTGTATAATTTTTGGTATTATAGATTTATTCCTTTATTAGAGAGCCTTAGTAACATAGAAGATATAAAGAAAATAATCGGTCAAACTTTCTTTGAAAAACATCATATAGTTTATTTGACCAAAGAAAATTTTGAAGAAGCTATAATTAATTTTATTGAATTATAAAGTTTAAAATAGCAAGTATTAATATTTAATTTGGATAATATTGTTATAAATAGATTTAATGGAGGAGCATACAGATATGCCATCAGTACTAGGTTCAGGTTCAGATAATAATTATAACCTTTCAGATAGATTTAAAAACGCTTTAGATAAAGCCTCTAGTGGTGGCAAAATTACCAATGCAGAACTAAAAAGCTTAGCCTCGTCAGTCGGCAATGAAGATGATGCCAGAGCATTGAGTTTATTAAATAAAAAAGATACTTTGACAATTGATCTTGACGGAAAAGGTACAGACTATGATGCAATGCAAATAAATTTTGTTGATGGTGGTGGATCGTCAGGTCAAGTTTCAGGAAGTCAAACCAATACAACACTTAACACTAATGGAAGTAATTTTCAAACGACATCTTCATCTACAGGAACGTCAACAGGAACCTCATCTGCAACAGATAATAAAGCCAAAACTGGTGATTCTGTTAGTACAGCCAATTCGACATCTACATCAAATCAAAACACATCTTTAACTCTAAACCTCAATCTAGGAGTACAATTTAGTAGCTTTTTATTAAAATACGATATTCAAATAGATCCTAGAATTTTAGACCAAACCCTACGCATGTTAGATTCAGCCTCAAAAGATCCTGATCCTACCGTTAGGGCAGCCGCATTGGTACAAGCTGTTCATCTTGTCGAAATTAGTAATAAGCCTGAGCTTGCAACCACTCTTGCAGGACTATTAAATAATCCACAAAATCCTAGTAATACAGCTACACCACCACCTACCAAAACACCTTCACCACCAACAACAGGAAAATAAACTTTGATTATTTAATTTTGGAGAATATTTAATGGCGGTTGAGCTAGGAATTGGTAATAATAAATCTTCTTATGATACCAAAGATTTATCACCTGATTTTAAAAGAACACTTAGAAATATTGTTGCTGGAGAATCAGGATCTCTAGCAATAAATGAAGACACAATAAGGCAATTATCTTCTAATGCAACAACACCAGAGGATAGGCTTATTTTGAGTAGTATTGTCAATCATCTTGGCAATATTACGATAGATTTTGATGGTAGTGCAAATTCATTTAAACCTGTTCAATTATCATTAGACATGGGTATTTGGAATGATAAAACTAGTGAAATAAAAACTTTAATTAGTAAAAATCCTGAAATAGCTAAGTTATTAAAAGATAATCCTTATATTAATATTGATAGCTTAGGTAAATTACTTGATAACTTAGTATCAAATTATGTTCTAAAAGATAATTTAAGAAATACATACCTTGATCAACTAAAATCAGCTATTAGTAGTAATGATATTGATAAATTTAAAAATTCCATTATTTCTATAGCAAAATTACTCAATCATAAATTTATAACAAATATTCCTGGCTTAAATCAAAATGATAAGGTTTCACAATATAATCCTTTTCCATCTACACAAGATAGGCAAGCAACTGATAGTTATTCGCAAGCCCAAACAAGTATTAACCAATCTCAGGATTCATTAGATTATCAACTTGTGCCAATTAGGGTTTCGCAGGGTCAATTAAACAACTCTAATCCTGTTACATTAAGCTTTGATATACAAGGTAAAAAAGATCAGTTAACAATATCTGCTGGTATGAATATTGGTCTAGGAAATAACACATTGGTAACTAATAATGAAATAAAATTACCATATTTTGCTATAAAAATGTTAAAAGCAGCGATTGACTCAGGCGATAATAATTCGGTTAAATTTATTATAAATACTTACAGTGTAAATTCTGGAGATCTTGGTAGCTCTGTTGATTCTGCGTTAACAGCTTTGGGTGTAAGACCTCCATCAATAGCAAATAAACCTATTTCTTTTGTTGATCTTAATACACCCAGACCATTATCTAGCGATTTACCAAATATTAATGAATTACTTTCAAATCTCAATAATTGCAGTCAGGATTTTAAAAATTCAACTCAATCAAGATTTTTTAATCATCAAGATTTAATTAATATGTTTTCGACTATCAGAGATAATATTAATACTTTTTCTCAAGCCCCCGATTTGATAAATAAGCTGAATATAGCTATAAAAAGTAACGATATTGAAGGCTTTAAAAAATTAGTTACTCAAATCTCAAAGCTTACTGGTCAAGAGATTTTTAGATATAATAAATCCCTAGAAAAAACTGATGATGCATATAATCCATATTTGTCGGCTACCCAAGTAAAAGATAAATATACAGCTCTCTATAATCAAGATAAAAACAATTTAGCAAATCTACAAAATTCACCAATGGTATCAATCTCATCTTTAACAAATGTCGATCTACAAAATAGTATGACAAATATAAGGGCTTCTCTCGAATCTAAATTTAATCTTAAAAGTGATTCAACAGATCAAGAAGTTTTAGATACATTAAAACTTAGATTTGGTATTGATATCTCACTCAATAGTCAAACAGGAAAGTTTGATATTAAGATACCAACATTTCTTTATGAATCTATTCAACAAAGTGAAAAAAATAAAGGGATTAATCTCAGTGGAGCTATTGAAACTATTTTATTTATATTGGATGAAAATAATTTTAAAAAATAATCTTAATCTATTATTATGCTCTCAATACTGTACAAACCAGTAATAGCAAATATTACATAGTTTTTTAAATTTATTATTTTCATAAAATAACCTTAATTTTTAATTTAATTTAATATTTCTTTTACTATATTTTTTACATTTGTCATTTTACAGGTATAATTTCACTTGATCTAGGACTAATATATTTTTAATGTTGATGTTTAGTTCAAAGATTCAAGGGTAGAATTAATTAGTTTATAATAATTGTTTACCGTTTTGCTATAATTGTTATGAAGTAATTGAAACTAAGCTAAAAAAAGCTATTAATAAAACAGAGTAGGAGTATCAGAATATGTTTGAGCGTTTTACGGAAAAAGCAATCAAGGTAATAATGCTTGCTCAAGAAGAGGCCAGAAGACTTGGTCACAATTTTGTAGGAACAGAGCAAATTTTACTAGGATTAATAGGTGAAGGTACTGGTGTTGCTGCAAAAACACTAAAAAGCTTAGGGGTCAGCCTTAAAGATGCCAGAGTTGAAGTAGAAAAAATCATTGGCAGAGGATCTGGTTTTGTAGCTGTAGAAATTCCTTTTACACCAAGAGCAAAAAGAGTTTTAGAATTATCATGGGACGAAGCTAGACAGCTTGGTCATAACTATATAGGTACAGAGCATCTTCTTTTAGGTCTAATTAGAGAAGGAGAAGGCGTTGCTGTTAGGGTACTAGAAAATCTTGGTGTTGAGTTATCAAGAGTTCGCTCTAGTGTCATTAGAATGTTAGGTGAAACTTCTACCCCTGCTAGTAGTCAACAAAGAAGTAAAACCCCAACTCTTGATGAGTTTGGTACTAACCTAACACAGCTTGCTGAAGAAAATAGATTAGATCCTGTAATCGGTAGAGAAAAAGAAATTGAAAGAGTTATTCAGATTCTTGGTAGAAGAACAAAAAACAATCCTGTCTTAATTGGTGAGCCAGGTGTTGGTAAGACAGCTATTGCCGAAGGTCTAGCGATCAGAATAGCAGCCGAAGAAATACCAGATATTTTAGCCGATAAAAAAGTTGTTACTCTTGATATTGGTTCATTAGTTGCAGGTACTAAATATAGAGGTGAGTTTGAAGAAAGACTCAAGAAGATTATGGAAGAAATCAAAACAGCAGGGAATGTTGTCCTTGTAATTGATGAACTTCATACTCTTATTGGTGCAGGAGCTGCCGAAGGTGCTGTTGATGCAGCTAATATCCTAAAACCAGCTTTAGCAAGAGGAGAACTTCAATGTATTGGTGCAACTACACTTGATGAATTTAGAAAACATATCGAAAGAGATGCTGCTTTAGAAAGAAGATTTCAACAAGTAATGGTAGATGAACCATCAGTTGATGAAACTATCGAAATTCTTAGAGGGCTAAAAGAAAGATATGAAACTCATCATAAATTAAAAATATCAGATGAAGCAATTATTGCCTCAGTAAAATTAGGACAAAGATATATTAGTGATAGATTTTTACCAGATAAAGCTATTGATTTAATGGATGAAGCTTCTTCAAAAGTAAGATTAAAAAATTCTTCATTACCTCCAGAAGCAAAAGAACTTGAAAAAGAACTAAAAGCACTTAATAAAACTAAGGAAGAAGCAATTAGAGGTCAAGAATTTGATAAAGCTGCCAAGATGAGAGATCAAGAAGAAGGACTTAAAGCTAGAATTAGAGAGATGTCACAAGAATGGAAAGCTAAGAAAGAAGCAAGTAATTTTATTCCAACCGTTACAGAAGATGATATTACTGAGGTTGTAGCTAGCTGGACTAATATCCCTGTTACCAAACTTTCAGAAAATGAAACTAAACGTTTGGTTGATATGGAAAAAATACTTCATCAAAGAGTTATTGGTCAAGAAGATGCTATTTCAGCTATTTCAAGATCAATTAGAAGAGCTAGAGTTGGTTTAAAAAATCCAAATAGACCTATCGGTGCATTTATTTTTTCTGGTCCAAGTGGTGTTGGTAAAACTGAATTGGCAAAAACATTGTCAAGCTTCTTCTTTGGTACAGAAAATTCAATGATTAGAGTTGATATGTCAGAGTTTATGGAAAGACATTCTGTTTCAAAGTTAATTGGTTCACCTCCAGGATATGTTGGTTATCAAGAAGGTGGTCAATTAACCGAATTAGTGAGACGTAAACCTTATTCAGTAGTTTTATTTGATGAAATAGAAAAAGCTCATCCAGATACATTTAATATATTATTACAAATACTTGAAGATGGAAGATTAACCGATTCTAAGGGAAGAGTAGTTAGCTTTAAAAATACTATTATTATCATGACTTCAAATGTTGGAGCAAGAGCTTTAGAAAAAGGATCTGGATTTGGTTTTTCTGCTGGTGTTGCAGATGATAAATACAAACGTATGAAAGATATTGTAATGAATGAAATGAAAGAAAATTTCAAACCAGAATTTATTAATCGTCTTGATGAAATTATTGTATTCCGTCAACTCAATGAAGCAGAAATAACTCAAATAATTGATCTTATGCTTAAAGAACTTGGAAATAGACTTAAAGAGCAAGAAATTGATCTTGAGTTTACTGACGAAGTAAAACAACTCCTTATTAAGGAAGGTTATAATGCAACAATGGGTGCAAGAAATATGAGAAGATCTATTTCTAGACTTATTGAAGATCCACTTGCAGAAGAGCTACTTACAGGAAATATGCCTAAAAATGAACCGCTTGCTCTCAGAGTAAACAAAGATAAGAAAGTATATTTTGAAAAAAAAGTTGATCTTACCAAAAAAGTTAAGAATCTAGCTGAAGCTTCTTCTTAAATAGTTTTTAGAGAAAAAGGTAAGTAAGAAGGTAAGTATAAAGCTTACCTTTTTTTATATGTAATTTTTTAAGAATAATATTTTAAAGTATAGTATTATTTCTTAATCATAATTGTCAAATATTTTGGAGTAAATAGATGAATAATAAATCTTTGCTAGTTATTTTTAGCTTATTTTTGTTTGGTTGCGATAATTCTAATTTGACTAATAATATTAAACCCTCAAGTAGTCCGAGTTTGGTTGTAGTATCAGAACCACCAAAGGTTATCATGACATCAAGTACTCCTGAACCACAAATTATTCGACCTTATAACATGTCTAATATTGATTTTGATAATAATTTTGAATTAGCTCAGCATGTTCCCTTGGCAAATGGTTTTAGTGCAAAGATAAATAATCAAGGTAATGGATTACTAATTTTTAAAGGATTTGCTGTAAAAATAATTAATTTTAAAGCATCGTCTGAAAGAAATATTATTGTTGATGAGTTTGATACTTCGACTTTAGATCTTGATGAAAATGGAAATGGAATATTATCATTATCTCCACCACTATATGCTGTACCAGCAAGTTTTAAAACAAATTCTATCAACTATGGTTACAAATATAAAAAAGTAAAAAACTTCGATATTTCTACTGAAACTTTTAATACAGATCCTAGATTAGAAAATAATATAAAGCCTAATGACAAAAAAGATAGTTTATACAAAAATCTAAAATCAAGCGAATCAATTACAATAGACGATTATGGTAATGGCATAATTATCAGGAGTGTAGTAAATGCAAGCTCGTTTAAAACTTCTATTATCAAAGATTATATTATTCAAGACAAGCAATCTATAATCTCACCACAAAAAAATCTAATGAATAATTCTCCAGCAACTCTAAAAGTACAAATGGATAAAAATGGAAATGGATATGTATCATGGAATTATGATTACAAATTAGATGGTCCATTTAGTAGTGGTGAGTACAATAGTGAAGTTGTTGTTAAAAAATTACAAAATTATATTCCTGTTGGTGATGAAATAAGCTTAGGATCAGATTATTTTGGCGGTCAAATAATAATTGACAAAAATGGAAATGGATTTATTGCTTGGCAAAAAGAATTCGGAGCTTCATATACCAAAGTTAGAAAAATAAATAATTTTATTCCAGAAAATAAAGCTTATGATTTGAGTTTTACACCCCCACAATCTTCAGGAATTTTTTTATCTAGGTATTATCTTAATGTTTTAAAAAATAATTTTGGTGATGGATTATTAATATGGCAAGAATTTAATAATAATGGTAACTCAAGCCTTAATTCTCCTTATGAAACAATCTGTTATGCCAGAGCTTTTGAAAATTATAATATCTCTACTAAAAATTTGAATGCTACAATACCAATGCCAAGCCCAACACCTTATCCGACAGCATTCCCATCCAATCCTCCTCCTGATCAGCCTGCACCAACGCCCACCATGATTCCAGCCGAGATTGTTACAATTAGTGGTATAGTCTATGATCAAAATAAAAATACTATTGATGATGCTGAAGTTAAAATAGATATCTTGTCTGCTAATAGAGTTGAAATACCTATAGAAAAAACTATTGGTGGTAGATTTTTGTTTAGAAATCTTCCCTTAGGAGATATAAATATTACAGTGACTAAGCTTGGTTATCAAACCAAAATAAGAAGAGTTACAATTCTATCTAACCAACAAGGCTCACCAGATATTAATCAATTCAATTTTGGTGGTGACAATTTAGTTGATAAAAATTATTTCATTGAAAAATAATTGAAAATATCTATATTATTCATATTTCTATTT
>JACMQJ010000056.1 GCA_014377055.1 Candidatus Sericytochromatia bacterium | reverse complement strand
TTTAAAACCTCAACAAAATTAATAGTAATTTCTTTTAGAGAGTCTTTAATATTGTTTTGAAACTTAAGGCTTCGTGAGTCGGTTTCATAGCTTTTAACGGTTAAATTACGCATCATATTCTCAAGATCACGCTTAAGTATATTAAAGTCAAGAATATCAGATAGATTTTTATTGATATGAATAAACAATTGATCAATAAAAAATACTTGTGACCTTGTAAAGGTTTCCATAGAATAAACTATTTTGGTTATTCTCTCAATACTTTGACTAACATCTGACTTAGATATATCTTTTAATAATACGTTTAACTGTGTACTATACAAAATCTTATCTATTCCTAATAAGGCTAATGAAGAAGTTTTTTGACTGACCTGTTCTCTATTGTCGGACAAATTTTCTATTAAACCGATTCTAATAAGATCTATTTCATGTTCAAATTTATCAGTAATTTTGTTAAAGCTATTCATACTAATATTTGCCAATATTTCTTTGATTGTCAGATTTTCTAATAAGTCATCAGCAGTGGAATTAAATATTTTATCAACTATTAAAGTTGTATTTGAGTTGTTGATAATCTTTTTTAAAATTAATCTGATATTATTTTTTTCAAAAACACTTTCAGTTAGACCAAGCTCATATAATTTTATTTTGGAAATATTAATTTCTAAATATGATTTAAATAATGCTTTTAACTCAAGTTTTTTGTGATCAAGATAAGGTTTTAATTTTTGCTCAATTAATACATCTACTATGCCTCTGACATCATTTTTTACTCCTCCAAATCTTACCAGCATGGTTTCTACCATACCTTTTTTTTCTATATCTGAAATTATTATTTTCACTAAATCGTCTTTTTTATTTCTACTTAAAGTCATCAAATAATTAGAAAAAATATCTATAATAACATCTGATTCTTTAATTACTGTTTTTAACAATTTACCTTCAAAAATTTCACCTAAACTTTTTTCTGAAGATAAGCTAGTAGTATAAAATTTCTTTTCTAAATATTCTAAGACATTATCTTGCAAGTCTTTATCCTGAATATTTTTTTTAATAAATGTTAGTAGTTTTTCTTTAATGTCATTGATAGCATCAATAGAAATAATTTCTTGGGTTTTATTATCCAAAATCTTATCTATGAAAGGACTTAATGGACTAATAAATGCTTTGAACTTTTCTTTATCTTTAAAAGCATTGGATAAACCAGTTATCATACTTTCAAAAAGTACCTTGACTATATCACTAAGATTATTTATTTTTTCTTGATCTAAAATCTCTTTAATATTTTTATTAAGGTCAAAATTTGTTTCAAAAAGACTATTATTAATAGCTGAGTCTATACTAGGTTTACTATCCTTAATTTTATTCCTAATCTCTTTTTTTAGATTTTCCAAGTTAATTTGTTCAAGATCAATATTTTTTACTTCTTGCACCAAATAACCTGATATTTCTTCCTTATTCTTATTTATCTCATTAAAACCAACTTCAAGTACTATCGGTGAAACAGTTTCATAATTATCTTTAGCGTACCTATTAAGAGCTTCATTAACTACCTGATAATCATTTTTTGAAACAACATCTTTAATAACTTCTTTCCATTTATGTTGATATTTTTCTAAAATTCTTACCATATTATCTTTTGAAAGAAGTTTTTTATCAATAAAATTAACCATACTATCAGCTAGAGCTTTTTTATTTTTAGCAAAAACTCCTGGAGTAAATGGTAAAACTATTTTTGTAAATGGTATATATTTTTTATTATATGGCTTAAAGAGCATCTTGATTGCCATCCAATTTGTACCAATCTCTGTTACAGCGTAAGAAATTGGATAAGAAATTAAGGCCCAATAACCTGTCGCATACTGACCATATCCTGGAATAAATGACACATAATACATAATAATACCAACTACAGCACCCAAAAATGCCCCTAAAAGCTTAATAGGTTGTAGCTCTTTTCCCATAAATGTATTCATTTCATCTTTTAATTCATCATCTGAAAATTTTGAAAAGCTTTCTTTAATAGAAACATAAATTTTGCCATCAAATAGTTTATTATCTCTAATTAAATTAACCATTAAATTAATCAGGGTATCAGTTAAGTGTTTGGAAAAAAATCTATTTTTACATAAATCAGCATATATTTGAGCTGTCTTATTATAAATATTTTTGATTTTTTCTTTTTTTAAGATTTGCAATGTATCATCTATTTTTGAATTGTATAAATCAGATATTTTTTCATAAATATCTGATTTAATTTCAGCATTAACCACTTGATTGATAGTTTTACTCTTTAGAAGTTGTGGTAACTCATACGACATTTTTTCTACTATGAAAGCTTTTAATTGTTCAGCATTAATAAAAGAGAAGAAAGATTTTTTATAATTATATTCTTCAATGTCAGACAATATCTGTGAAATTGTTTTTTCACTAATCTGATCAATCTTATCACTAGAAAAATCTTTAATAAAATCTAGTATGTCTGGATTAGAAGTTATTTTTTCTTTTATTTGACTTTTTAATAAATTATAAATGTTATTTTTAAATATATCTTTAAAATTTAAGTCCTTAACCAAAGAAATATCTGAAAGCTTCATTTCAAAAAATGTATTAAAAATTTTAAAATCAGTTCTTGGTAAATAATTCATAATTAATTCGATAACAACATCTGTTAAAGCTGATGTATCAATAAAATTGGTTTCAAGATAATTAATAATGTCACTTATTTTGGTATTTTCCAAAAATCTATTAACAATATTGATGATACCTGGCCCTGATTTTTTTGCCATAGTTTTAATTTCTTCGATAGTTGATTCAAAGATCTTGTATCGATCAGTTAGATTTTGAGCAAAAATATTTCCTATAACTTGTTTTATTAAATTTTCTGATTCAAGATGACCTTCTATTGATTGATAAATAAGGCTTTCCATTTCTAATTTATTAAGAGCTAACCATTCTTCAACTTTATCCAATAAATCAGGTAAATATTTTTCAACAAAGTTCAAAACTCTATTTTCAATTTCTTTGGTGATTAAATATGATAGAGGTATATCAATAATTTTTAGTATTGAAATTAAATGACCTATTGACTCATTAAGTATTAATTTACCTTTTTCGGAAGTAATAAAAATCTTGATTCTTTCAATAATATAATCAATATCTGAGCTTTCATTTTCACCAATTAATTGAAAAATAGTCTTATTTTTAAGACTACTTTCGAGTTGCTCAAGTATTTTGTCTATATCAAGTGCTATATATATTTGATCAATACATTGATCAATTATTTCAAAATCATTATTGATGATCTCATTAATATTTTCAAGTGGTAGATTATTAATTATTTTTTTTAGTATTTCGGGTGATATTAAATCAGATAACTTATTTTTTCCTAATTCATCAAAGAGACTTTTTATAAGATTATCAGCATCATTAATTAATAAAGATGACATAATAAATAATATTTTTTCAACAATATTTTTAATTTGTTCATTACTTAGGATATCTTCTATCAAAACATTATCAAATAATATTTCCATTCCTGGTTTTAGGATTTGATCACGATTACTAATTAAAAAATCGTGCAAATTAGATGAAGTTTCTTGAAAACCTTTAACTTGACTGATTGTGTCAAGGTTTTCTATATTTTTATTGATTGTACTTTCAACAATATGATTAATTAAGGACTCAAAAGAAACTTTGAACTCATCTTTTTGAAATTCCTCTAACATTGTCGAAGGTCTAATTAGTTTCTCTTCTACTAATGTACTCATTGAAACTTCAAGGCTTTCTCGATCCTTGATAATTTTGGCACCACCAATAATAGGGTAACGTTTGAATAACATATTAATTGCTAGTGTTTTGGTAACATAGCCAACTAATGCACCTGCTATAATATTTATTATTAATAAACTTAAATCCATTTTATAAAACCTTAGATAGATAAACTGAAACATTGATTACACGGTTTAGTATTATAACTCTAAGATAGCTGTGAACTACATAATTAAAT
>JACMQJ010000368.1 GCA_014377055.1 Candidatus Sericytochromatia bacterium | reverse complement strand
CTAAAAGAGTTTTTTATGAGTTAATGATTAAGCTATTTAGTTTAGTTATAAATTTAGGTGAAAAAAAATATAGCTCGCAGTTGTACAATCAAATTATTATAAGTTTGGAAAAAATACCTTTAAAAGAATTAAGTGAAAATGAGCTTTATAAATTAGCTTATTCTTATATCAATATTAATAGAATAGATAAATTTAAAATTATTTTTACTCTGATAAAAAGCCAAGCTCTATTAAATAAATTAATTAATAATGCAATAGATATATTTACAATTAGAGAAGATATTAATAATTTAATGAGCTTAATTAATTATGTTTTAAATGATTCAAAAACATTAGACAAGATTTTATCAATAATAATTAGTTTTATTACTGATATAGAAAAAACAAATAAGATAACAGATACAATAATAATATATTGACATTTTTTTAGGTTTTATTTACAAAATCCTCTTTTTAGGAATAGTAAGTAATAACTTTTTCCCGTCATTCTTAAATTTATTGCTCTAATTTATCTTCTTTAGAAACAAATTATATTAATCTTATGGATATTTTATAAATCAGTTACTATAACTCTCTTTTTAATGCCACTAACAAATAAACTGATAATTTTTCCAAGATGTAATTCGTATCTATCTTGATCGACATTTAAAAAGTTAAGACTTCGATTAATTAATAAGGTTGATAATCCATGAAGCATTGACCAAATAGCAAGAGTGATTTCTTTTGGATCATCTTCTCTAATCATTTCAGATTTTTGACCAGCTCGTATAATGTAAACAAAACGATCAAATGCCTGAGCTGAAACTTTTTCAAGGTTTTCATATTTAGTTTGATCATTAATAAAACCACCAAACATAATATTAAAATACTCAGGATTTTCGATAGCTACTTTTAAATATACTTTACCTGCGTTAAATATCTGTTCTCTAGGATTATCTCTGTATCTTTCTATTACCTGTTCGAGATTATTTTTTAGTAAAATAAATCCTTCCTCAGCAAGACTAGCAATTATTTCTTCTTTATTCTTAAAGTGGCGATAGGGAGCAGTATGACTAACACCAGCTACTTTTGCTATCTCCCTGAGGCTAAGATTATGAGCACCATCATTTTTAAGTATCTTTAAACCAGCCTCAAGTAATGCTTTTTTTAGATCACCATGATGATAACTATCTATATTTTTTGTATTTTCAATAGTTACTTTTTTTACTGGAGATTTTTTAACTTTACTTTTTGAAATTATATTTTCAAAGGCTTCTTTAGAGATTATACCTGCAACTTCTTTTTTTATATCCAGTTTAGGTTTTTGAGAATCATTAGTTGTCATTTTATTTTTAAATTAAAGTAGAAACAAAAATAAGGTAGAAACAAATTCTACCTTATTTTTTAGTCTTAGAACATACTATTACTTAATTAATAATCTATTTTACTTATAGTAAAAGTTAGATAATTATTTTTAATATCTATTATATTCCATATTTCTTGCTTCATTTCTTATAGAATCAGGGCCGATACCAAAAAGAACGTTATGTTGTGCTTCAAAATTAGCAATGCTGTACATTGTTCTTGAATCATTTCTTGATCTTGCTGCTGATATAGCATCAGTTAAAACATCCCCAGCAGTAACACCTGACATAAGATTATTTTGAACTTCGTATTTAGCAATATTTAATAATAGATTAGGATCTCTTCTTTCTACTCCTACTTTATAAGCATTGTATAGCATATCTCCAGCTCTAACACCTGGCATCATATTATAATCATTTTCTGTTTTTGCAAGTTGTAATAATTTATAGCCATCGCCAGATTCTAAAGCATTATTATATGAATTTTCCATTGCATAAGAATTATCGTATCTTTCATAATTAGTACTAAATGG
>JACMQJ010000055.1 GCA_014377055.1 Candidatus Sericytochromatia bacterium | reverse complement strand
ATAAGAATCAAGTCCGCAGCTTTTAATCATCGTGATCTATGGATTCAAAAAGGTCAGTATGCAGGATTAAAATATCCAATAATACTTGGCTCAGATGGAGCTGGGATTGTTAATAAAATAGGTGATAATGTAAACAAGAGCTTACTTAATCAAGATGTAATAATTAATCCAAGTCATAACTGGGGAGATAATATCAAAGCTCAATCGGATAGTTTTAAAATACTAGGATTACCTGACGATGGTACTTTTGCTGAATATGCTAAAGTAAATGCCAAATATGTCATACGTAAACCAAAAAATTTAGATTTTAACCAAGCAGCTGCTATACCATTGGCTGGTTTAACTGCTTATCGTTCATTATTTACCAGAGCAAAGCTTGAAAGAGGTGAAAAAGTTTTGATTACAGGTATAGGAGGAGGAGTTGCCTTATTTGCTTTGCAATTTGCACTAGCAAGTGGTGCTGACGTTTATGTTACTTCTAGCTCGGAACAAAAAATAGAACAAGCTATTAAATTAGGTGCAGTAGGTGGAATTAATTATACAAAGGATGATTGGCATAAAGAGCTATTAAAAACATCTGGTAACTTTGATGTAATTGTTGATAGTGCTGGTGGAGAAGGATTTAATAAATTAATTGACTTAGCCTCTAATGGAGGACGTATAGTATTCTTTGGTGCTACAAAAGGAGCTGTACCAAACCTTATCTTACAAAAAATATTTTGGAAACAATTATCATTGCTAGGGTCAACAATGGGATCAGAAAATGATTTTAATAATATGGTTAAGTTTGTTGAACAGCATAATATAAAACCTATTATAGATCAAATATTTAAAATGGAACAAGCCGAAAAAGCAATCAAGAGAATGGAAGAAGGAAGTCAGTTTGGCAAAATAATTTTAGAAATATCTTAGATTTAGAAAGTTGTTAATTAATAGTTATAACTATATAATGTGATGATTGTGATTCTAAGCTAGGAGTACACTTGTTTTTAAAGTGTAAAATAAAAATGTTACCTAATTTATCTGAAGCCTTTTCTCTAGTTGTACAGGATGTTTTAGAAAATATATGCCAATGTGAGGTTACTGTTGATAGTAGCCAAAACACACAATTTGATAAAACTTTTGAAGAAATAACAATCGTTATTAATGTTACTGGTAAGGTAAATGGTAATATTTTGTATATGATGAACAAAAAATTTGGTCTTGAATTAGCTTCAAATATGATTGGCATGCCGATTTTAGATTTGGAAGAGTTTGGAATTAGTGCTCTATCTGAAATAGCAAATATTATAACTGGTAATGCTATGACCAAGCTTTCTGATCAAGGATATTACTGTGAAGCAACACCGCCACGAATTATCATTGGTACAGAAAAACCATTAAAACTAAAAAATTCTCATGGGTTAATTATCCAGACTACGACACCTATAGGTAATTTGAACATTGGTATAATTGAAATCTAATGTTAACAATTGCTTAAAATATGGTAGAATTTGCTATATTATATATTTGTACTAGATATAAAATAGGAGCAAGGGTTATAACATGGAGCAAGTAGGAAGTGCAACTGGACTTAAGTCAAATGAAACTCTCAGTGTAGATACATTTTTATCTGAGTTACAATTGATTCAAGAAAAAAGTGCCAAGAAGATTGCACTAATAGGTAGTAGACATATTTCCTATACACATCAACAATTAATTGAAATGCTGGCTTATGCACTCGCTCTTGTTGATAATAACATAATTACCAGTGGTTCATCAGGAACAAACTTTGCTGTAGCAAAAGGTGTCCAGAGAGCTAATCCAAAAAACTTGACTGTTATTTTACCTCAGACACTTGAACAACAAAACTCCGAAAGTAGGGAATTATTGAGCAGTCTACCTATTGTCAAAGAACATCCAGAAAGAAAAAATATGACTCTTAATCAAGCAGGTGAGTTATGTTATATGGAAGTTGTAGATGAGTGCCAACAATTAATATGCTTTTTGTATCATACAAGTACAACCCTCAAAGAAACTATCAATTATGCACATGAACAACATAAAATAGTTACTCCTTTTTACTTGGATTAATATTATAAGTTTTAATTATGAAATTTTTTAGAAGATTATTAATCCTTTTAGTATTTAGTGCTTTAATTGCAACTATACCAGCTTATTTTTATTTTAAGCAAGGTCTTAATGCAATAAATCCTGATGATCAAGCTACCAAACTTTTTTATGTAAATTCTGGTAGCTCATTAAATCTTATTTTAAAAAAACTTGAAACAGAAGGTTTAATCAAGGATTATAGAATCGCAAGAGCTTATACTTTTATTAAAGGTAATAAAAAACAGTTACAGCCAGGTTATTACAAGTTATCAAAATCAATGTCTTACGAAGATATTTTTAATAAAATTTCTTCAGGTAAAATTTTTCAAGTTTGGTTAACTATACCTGAGGGCTTTTCTATGAGAAAAATATCTAAAAGAATAGAAAAAAAAGATTTGTCATCAAATAAATATTTGGCTATCACTTCAAAATTGGATTCGTCATTTAAAGAAGAATTTCCTTTTTTGACAAAACTTGATACAAATAATTCATTAGAAGGTTATTTATTCCCAGATACTTATGATATAACTGGGGGTAAAGAAATTGATTTGGTATATCTGCAGTTAAAGAGATTTGAAAACACAATTTATGAAGCTTGGCAAAATAAACCAGCAGATTGGAAAATGTCACTTAATCAAACTCTTACCCTAGCTT
>JACMQJ010000367.1 GCA_014377055.1 Candidatus Sericytochromatia bacterium | reverse complement strand
GCTTTACCTGAAATTGAAAAACAAGGTTTTGGTGACCTTTTAGATAAGGTTTATCAAACTGGAGAGCCTGAATTTGGTTACGAAATATTAGCAAAAATTGATAAAAATAAAGATGGTAATTTAGTTGAAGGTTTTTATAATTTTGTCTATCAACCAATTTTTGATCTAAATAAAAATGTAGAAGGTATTAGTGTTTTTGGTTTTGAAGTCACAGAACAGGTTAAATCAAGGGAACAGATTGATAAACTATATAATGAAGTGCAAAATTCAAATGCTCAACTACAAAACTTTGCTAGTATTGCCAGTCATGACTTACAAGCACCTTTGCGAACAATTACAAGTTATACACAATTACTGTTTAAATACTCTAAAGATAAGTTTGAACCTAATGAGCTTGAATTTATAGATTTTATTCAAAATGCAAGTAAAAGAATGCAGGAATTGATCACTAATCTGCTTGAATACTCTAAAATAGGTATAGAGAAAAATTTTTATATAAGCCATGATTTAAATGAAATAATGAAAATTGTTTTATCTGACTTACAACCTTTAATAAATGAAAATAATGTAACTGTAAGTTGTACAGACCTTCCATGCCTAAAAACTGATAAGATTCAAATAATACGACTTTTTCAAAATATAATTACTAATTCGATAAAATATCGCAGTTCTAATAATCCAGTTATTACAATATCAGCAAAAAAAGAGAATGATTACTATTTATTCTCTATATTGGATAATGGTATTGGTATTAATGAAAAGTACTATGATAAAATATTTGAGATTTTTCAACGCTTAGAAACTGATAAAAACGTTGAAGGAACAGGGATTGGCTTAGCTAATTGTAAAAAAATAGTTGAGCAACATGGTGGTAAAATATGGGTTGAGTCAGTTGAAGGAGAAGGAAGTACATTCTATTTTCAGCTTCCTGTATAAAAAATAATAGAACAATATTAATATTTATACCTTTAGTTATTTTTTTAGTTTGGATATTAACGCCATTTACCCTATTTAAAAATAATTATAGTACTGTTGTACTTGATGAAAATAATCAGATATTAAGACTATTTTTGAATAAAGATGAACAATGGTATTTCCCCCCTGATAAAAATTTAAAAGTTCCTGAAAAGTTAAAAAAAGCTATCATTTATTTTGAAGATAGGCAGTTTTATTATCATTTTGGTATTAACCCTGTTTCTATTTTTAAATCATTTACCGAAAATATTGTACAAAGAAAAGTAGTCAGAGGTGGTAGTACAATCACCATGCAAGTCGCAAGAATGTCTGAACCCAAGAACAGAAACTATTTTAATAAAATAAAAGAAATATTTTTAGCTATAAAAATAGAGTTATGGAATTCTAAAGAAAATATTCTACAGATGTATGTCGATAATGCCCCTTATGGTGGTAATATTATTGGTTATCAAGCGGCTTCACTCCGATATTATCAAAAGTCGCCTGAACAACTAACATGGGGAGAAGCTTGTACATTGGCAGTTTTACCAAATGCACCAGGTCTTATATCACCTATCAGCAATAAAAATATCTTAATAAATAAAAGAAATAACTTACTCAAAACACTACTAAAAGAAAATATTCTTGACCAAGAAACCTATAAATTATCAATATTAGAGCCTATTCCATCCAAATTAAATAAGATTGAGTTAATAGCACCTCACTTGTCACAAGAATTAAAAGATAAAGTTTCCAAAGATTATAGTATTATT
>JACMQJ010000366.1 GCA_014377055.1 Candidatus Sericytochromatia bacterium | reverse complement strand
GCTTTGTAAACCCAAAAATGTAAATGTGGTCCGTCAGTCCAGCCAGTATTACCTGATAACCCAATAATATCCCCAACTTTTACTTTTTGACCTAACTCAACTTTAACTCCATCTTTTTTTAGATGAATATATCCACCAAATGTTCCATCTGAATGTTGTACATAAATATAATTGGCAAACTTAGCATATTTTTCACCCCATCCTGAAGTTGAACTGTCACTTTTTATACCTACTACTACTCCATCTCTTGCTGCTCTTATTTCAGTTCCTTGAGGTAAGCCAAAATCTAAGGCATATTTTTGTTCACCAACATGTGTATATTTACCATTAAACCCTTGAATAATTTTATAAGATTCACCAGATTTATAAGGTAATGAGTAAATATAATTATTGTCATGTTTGGCTGACATAATACCTTCAACAGTGTAAAACTTGTAATTATATCTATATTCTTCTGATATATTAATCCGAATGAGATCAAAAGCTTTTAATGTTTTATGAGCAACAACTGTTATGTTATAAGGCATTTTAACACTAGTTTTTAGGTTAGTAAGAGGGTCAAAATTTATACTTACAGTTTTTTGAAAAGTACTTTTATTTTTAATTACTACCTCCGATGAATAATTACTTTTTTGATTAATTGAAACACAAACAGATTGGTCATCAACACATGATTCTGTTGCTAATGAGTTATTGGTAAAACATAGTAAAATAAGTAGAGAAAACATATTTATCTTGAATAGATTAATATATTTGGATTTGTAATTATCCTTAAAACTTAAAGTAAATTTGTTCATATTTTTTGTATTTGCTTTATAATTATTCTAAAATCAATTTTTCCTCTTCTAATAACTCTTTATTAGGATATTCGCCTTCCCACTTAGCTATAACAACTGTAGCCAGACAATTACCTATTACATTAACAGATGTTCTAGCCATATCCATTAATTCATCTATTCCCAAAATAATAAAGATTGGCTCAACAGGTAAACCAAAGCTTGTTGCTGTTCCAAGCAAAATAACAAGCGATGCTCTTGGAACACCAGCAACACCTTTACTTGTAAGCATTAATGTAAATACCATTATTAATTGTTGTTGAAATGACATAGTTATATTTGCTGCTTGTGCGACAAAAATAGATGCTAATGATAAATACAAAGTAGTACCATCAAGATTAAATGTGTATCCTGTGGGTAAGACAAAAGCTATAACCTTACGAGGTATACCAAATTCTTCCAAATTTTCCATTGCTTTAGGTAAAGCGGCATCAGATGTCGTAGTAGCAAATGCTATTGATACAGGCTCAGCAATAGCTTTAATAAACTTTTTTAGTGGTACTTTGGCTATTAGTGCTATAGGCAATAATACCAATAAAATAAAGATAAACAAGGCAACATATAATGTCGCTAATAATTTGAATAAATTAAGTAATACTCCAAGCCCCATGTGACCTACTGTAAAAGCAATAGCACCACCAACACCTATTGGAGCAAAGATCATTATAATATTGGTAAATTTAAACATAACCTCAGATAAACTTTCTGCAAGTTGAATTATTGGTCTTTTCTTTTCTTCATTAAGCATAGCTAAAGCAATACCAAAAATTATACTAAAAACTACTATTTGTAATATTTGACCATCAGCAACAGATTTTGCAATATTTTCAGGAAAAACATGTAAAATTAATTCAGAAGTAGAGCTAGGTTTTGCCACTTCTATTTTTTCAGTACTTTCTGATTTTGGTAATTGTATACCCACTCCAGCTTGACTAATATTAATAGCCGCCAAACCAATAAATAAGGCTATTGTTGTTACTACTTCAAAATAAAGTAGTGTTTTTATACCCATTCTACCAAGTTGTTTTAGGTTTGGATGACTAGCTATACCTACAACCAATGTTGAAAATAGTAGAGGTGCAAGAATTGTTTTTATTAGTCGTAAAAATATCTGACTAAAAATCTTAAGATTAATGGCAAATTCAGGAAAATCATGACCTAATTCAGCACCTATAAACATGCTAATAAAAATCCATGTTGTTAATGACTTCTTTTTAATACCATAATAAGTAAACATAGCTAGTACTATCCATCTTAAAATAAATAATATTTCTGTGGGAAATTTAAATATTCCAAAACCATCAATCAAATTTAATGTAGCTGCGATAAACAAAGAAATAGATATAGTAATACCCATTACTGATTTATTCATAAGTTTTCCTTTTGTAACTATTATTATCCATAAAAAACATAAAGTTATTGTATTCATTATGAATACATTTAATATATGGACAAATTAATATCAATGATAAAGCATGAGATTAAGATTATAATTTAAAATTCTATTTATAACAATATTTTTTGATCAATCATCAACTTGTAGGATCTCAATCCTTGCTATAATATTAAAATAAATGCAGGAATGCTTTAATAATTATTCTAAAAAAAGAGGTTTATATGGCTCTTCTTATCAAAGATAAATCAGAAATTAAAACAGCAAACACATTTACATCAGTTAACCCTGCAACCCTTGAATTACTTGGTGAAATTGATGTTTTTAATAAAGAAAGAGTTGATCTTAGAGTCAGTAAAGCTCATGATGCTTTTTCAATTTGGTCAAAAATACCTTTAGAAGAGAGATTAATTTATATATCCAAAGCTAGAGATTATATTATGGATAATCTTGATAATCTTTGTGAGCTGATAACTAAAGAAAATGGTAAACCTTTAGTAGAGTCTATATCAGCTGATATTTTGCCTGTATTAGATTTAATGGATTATTATATAAAAAATAAAAATGCCATACCTAGTCATGAAAATATTTCTTTGGGTAAATGGTCATTATTAAATAAAAGTAGCTATATCGAATATGTTCCTCTTGGTGTTATAGCTATTATTTCGCCTTGGAATTTCCCTTTTTCGATACCTATGGGACAAATAATCCAAGCTATTATCACAGGTAATACAGTCGTTTTAAAACCTTCTGAGCATACTCCCTTGATTGCTTTAGAAATGGCAAATATTTTTAATAAAATAGGTTTACCTGACGGAGTTTTTAATGTAGTAACTGGATTGGGTGAAACTGGTTCAAATCTTGTTAGTGCTAGAGTTAATAAAATTGTCTTTACAGGAAGTGTCGCAACTGGTAAAAAAATTATGGCTGCTGCGGCTCAAAATCTTACACCTGTGGTTTTGGAGCTTGGCGGTAAAGATCCAATGATTGTCTTAAAAGATGTTAATATGAGCAATGCTTCTTCTGGGGCTGTGTGGGGAGCTTTTACCAATTCTGGACAGGTTTGTGCCTCTGTAGAAAGAATGTATGTCGATGAATCAATTGCAGACGAATTTATTTATGAAGTTGTTAGAAAGACAAAAAAACTAAGACAAGGAATTGGTCTTGATAAGAATACTGATATAGGTCCAATGATCAGTCTTGCTCAGATGAATATTGTTAAAGATCATGTCCAAGATGCTCGTGACAGAGGAGCAAAAATATTGACTGGTGGTGAACAATTCAATGATTTAGCAGGATATTTTTATAAGCCAACTATTCTGACTAATGTTAATCATGATTTTAAAATTGTGAGTGAAGAAACTTTTGGTCCTGTTTTACCCATTATGACTTTTAAGAGTGAAGAAGAAGTTATTAAAATGGCGAATGATAGTAAATATGCTCTTACTGCAAGCATTTGGACAACAGATATTGAACGTGCAAAAAATATGGCAAATCAAATAGAAGCTGGAACAGTCAGTATTAACGACTGTGTTAGTACATTTGCTTTATGTCAAACCCCTTGGGGTGGGGGAAAAGAGAGTGGTATAGGTCGTACTCATGGTAAATTTGGTATCATGGAATTTGTTGAGCCAAAACATATACATGTTGATAAAAACTATAATATGAAAAAGTTTTGGTGGTATGGGTACGATGAGAATAGACTTGATTTAATGAAGCAATCCCTCAAATTATTATTTACAAATGGTGGAGTAACTGCCTTACCTCAACTAATCAAAGATCTAATGAAAAATAAACCACTATAATTTATTTAAATGAATTTACCACTAGCATTAGCAATATTTATATCATTAGCATTATTTATCACTTTCAAAAATCATATAGAAGCTTACTACCATTATGTCAAAGGTGTTAATGCTTTTAAAGATAATGACTTTGACTTATCTATCACTGAGTTTACTAGAACATTAAGTATACAACCCAAGTTTACTTATACTTATTATCAACGTGGATTGGCTCAATATTATCTGGAAAATTATTTAACTGCGATTAATAATTTTAATAATGCTATTAAATATTATCCTGATGATAAGCTCTCATATCTTAGTCGTGCTAATTGTTTTGCGAGACTATTTAAATATAAGGAAGCTATGAATGATTTTGATTTAGCTTTAAATATTGATCCAAAATTTGCTCTTAGTTATTATAATCGTGGTTTGGCATCACTTGAGCAAGGTCATTATGAACAAGCTGTAGTTGATTTTAGCCAGTCTATTGAATTAGACCCTAAGTTTATCCAAAGTTATTATAATAGGGCTTTAGCGTACTCGGATTTAGGAAGTTATGACGAAGCGATCTATGATTTTGATTTTATCAGTAACAAAGATCCCAAATATGTTGATACTTATATCAATAGAGGTTTGGTTTATTGTGAAATAGGCGAGTCCTTAAATGCTTACAAAGATTTTGATCACGCTGTAAAAATAGCACCTATGAGATCAGATACATATTTTTTGAGAGGTTCAATACATTATCAAGTAGAAGATTATTATAGGGCTGTACTTGATTTTAACGATGCAATAAAATTAAATCCTGATTATTTAGAGGCATATCTTTATCGAGGTTATTGTTTTTATGCTTATGAAGATTTTGAAAATGCTTCTGAAGATTGGAAAATAGCTGTT
>JACMQJ010000365.1 GCA_014377055.1 Candidatus Sericytochromatia bacterium | reverse complement strand
TTTATATATCAATTACCTGATTTTGTAGAGCATCACCAGCTCTTTCTTTTAACTGTTGTATTTGTTCATGCTTAAGATTTGGTGACAAAATTTCACCATTATAAACCTGACTAAAAAACTCAATTGATTGTATAGATTCTATTTTACTAATTGCATCAATAACTTCCAACTGAGCTTCAAAGCTAAAAGTTAAATAATCTCTAATTAAAATATCATATACTGCATTATCTCTATATTCACCTAAAGTATAAATAATAGCAATAATGTCTGAAAAATTTCTTAAAATTAAATGACTTATTAGCAAATTGTAGACAGGATTACTTTTTGTAGTGGCAATTAATCTTCCTGACTCAAGTCTGACATCATGATTTGTTAGAGGATGAAAAAATATATCTTTGAGAGCAGGAAGAGCTTCTTCAATATTTTTGTTAGCAAGATATTGTATAGCCTCAATGACATCAACTTTTTGATTATCATCTCTTGCTATTTGAATTAGCTCTTTTATTTCATCCATTTTTATTTGGCTTTCCCCTGATTAGCAACTGCATCAGCTGCCTTTTTTATTTCATCTTGATCGCCAAGATAATAATTTTTAATTGGCTTTAAGTTTTCATCCAATTCATAAACCAGTGGTATACCTGTAGGAATATTTAATTCTGATATATCATCATCCAAAATATTATCAAGATGTTTAATTAACGCTCTCAAACTGTTACCATGAGCCGCAATAACTACTTTTTTACCTGATTTTATTACAGGCACAATTTCTTCAAACCAATAAGGCAAAAATCTATTTACAGTACTTTTCAAGCTCTCTGTTAATGGTAATTCGGATTCACTTAAATCTTTATAGCGTGGATCATTACCAGGGTATCTAGCATCGTTTTTTTGCAATTCAGGAGGTGGAATATCATAACTTCTTCTCCAAATATGTACTTGTTGGTCACCATATTTTTTGGCAGTTTCAGATTTATTTAGACCTTGTAAATCCCCATAATGTCTTTCATTTAATTTCCATGTTTTGACTACGGGTATCCAAAGTAAATCCATTTCATCTTGTATGATCCAAAGAGTTCTAATTGCTCTTTTTAGAACAGATGTAAAAGCTATGTCAAAAGTGTAACCTTGACTTTTTAATATTTGACCACCTTTTTTAGCTTCTTCTCTACCTTTTTCACTCAGATCAACATCAGTCCATCCAGTGAATTTATTTTCTTTATTCCAAGTACTTTCGCCATGTCTAATTAATACAAGTTTAGTGTTCATATTTTTACCTCATTTATTAAATTATTTTTTACGTACAAAGTTATCTATGATATCCAGTTTTAGTTTGGTTAAATTAGTCACAGAATGCTTTATTGATGGTATTTGTGTATTCCTCATAATTAGTTCAGAGCTATCTATTAATTGAATCGAATGTTGAGAAATCAAAAAAATAATCCCTTTACCTGATCCTTTTAGTATTTCTTTATCACTATTGCTAATCCATTGATGAGTTAAGCCATATTCATGTAGACATTTTTCAAGATCCATTTTCCAATTATCTTCGATCTCTTTGTTGCCTCCCATGATAAAAACTGTATTATCGGTTTTTTCTTGTTTATTTCTTTTATTGCCTTGTAAGTAGCTTAATGATTCCTGAGCTTTTTCAAGCTGATCATTAATATTGTTTAGATTTTTATTTGAATTAACTTTTGGAATATTATTATTTAATTGATTTTTTGAAACTTCTTTTTCTATCTCATTATTAAGGTTATTCTTGTATATAGGTGCTTTATTTTCTGATTTATATTCTTTTTTTTCTGCCGCAAAGGTGATGTTTTCATCAATAATATCATTATAAAACTCTAGTCTACTTATATCAACTTCTTGATCGTCATTTAATTTTATGTTATCAATAGTGACATTTGATAATTTAATATCCTCATTATTTATTTTTTCATTAAATGCTGCTTTGTACATATCTTCTATTTCAGAAATTTGTTCTTTTAGAGATGAGTTACTATGATTTTTTTGCACATTATTATCAATAGTATTGTCACTTATGTTAGTTAATTCTTTTTTTTCATTCTCATGTTCAAGTAATTTTTTATTTAGTATATCTAATTGAGTTTTTAATAAATTATTCTCGTCCTCAAAATTTTTCATCAGATTTTTATCATATTTATCTTCTTTTGTCTGAATTATTTCCTCCAAACTTTTATTTTGCTTCTTTAGAGATTCATTAATGATTTTATTTTCACTAACTTGATTTTGTGATTGAAAGTACTTTAATTTTAATTCTTCAAGCTCACCATTTAAATAAGATGTATTTTCTTTATTTTTTTTATTCGCTTGTTCAAGAATATCAGAAATTTTAGATTCTAAAGCTTTTAAATCACTAATTCTATTAATATGATGATTATTTTCTTTTTTTAAAGATTCTATTAATAAATTCTTTTCGAGTAAAATTTCATTTAAAAGATTATCTTTATTTTGTTCAAGACTAGACATTTTATCTATATTAGACTCAGATAATAATGTTAGTTGATTATTTAAAAGATTAATTTGCTCATAGAGTTCTTTATTTTCTATATCTTTAGTATTTAATCTTTCTTTTAATTCATTATTTAAATTTTTTATTTCTAGTTTATAATTATTCTCTTTTTTGTTACTCTCAAAAACAAGATCGGAAATTTTATCATTAGATTGATCTATTTGAGATTTTAATTCGGATATTTCAGAATAGTATTTATTAAATAAAATCTCTCTTTCATTAATGATATTATTTTTCTCATGAATTTCTAAATTAAGATGTTTATATGAGCTCTCAAGATTAAATAATTTTTGTTCATTGTTATCAAAATTATCTCTTAGATTGTCAATTCCTTTTTTTAAGCTAATAACTTCTTGTTTGCTAATATCTAACTCAATATCATTTTTAGAAAGATTTATTTTAAGATTACTATTTTCTGTGATTAATGTATTTATTTCATAATCAAATCTAGCTAGTTCATGCCTTTTACTTAACTTTACTTTTTCAACTTGCTCATTTAAATAATTAACATTTTCTTCTAATTCTTGCTTTTCATGAATTAATCTTTTTAGCTCTTTTTGCTCATTTTGATTAACATTGTCAAATTCTTCTTTAATATTATTAAGTTGAGTTTTTAGCTCCTCAGCTTCACTAACGTAACCAGCCATCATTGAATCAAGCTCTTTTTCTCTAAGGTTAAAACTCTCTTTTAATCTTACTGATTCTTCTTTTTGTTGTTCTAACTGATTATTTAAAACCTCTATTCCATCATTAAGAACAGAGTTATCATGTTCTATTTTTGCTTTTAGCCTTAATTCCTCATCAAAATTTTTGCTTAATTCTGTAATTTTTCTTTCTTGAATATCAATTTTTAATTGATATGACTCGAAGTTTTCTTTTAATTGATTTTCTTTATTTTCTAATTCAATAAGATAGGATTCTTGATTTTTATTTATTAATATTTCGGACTCTTGTCTAATAGTTTCTAAGTTTTCTTTATATTTCTTAAAGTCAACATTATATTTATCATCAATTACATTTTTTTCTTTTATTAATTCATTAAGATTTGAGTTAGTAATATTTAATTCATCATTTAGATTATCTATTTTTTGAAGATATTGATCTTCATGAGATTTTATTTCTTCTAATTTATTATTTAATTGATTAATATTATCTTTTAAAAATCTATTTTCATCATTTAAAGAAACTAATTTTTCTTCAAATTCAGAAAGTTGATTATTTAAGCTGAGTAAACTTGTATTTAATTTAACATTCTCATTTTTTAATATTTGATTTTTGTTATCTCTACTTTCTATTTCAAGATTTAATTCATTCTTTTCTGAATCTTTCTTTTTGAGTTCAAAACTAATTTGATCTAGTTTATTATTAAAACTTATAATCTCATTATTTAGTTGATCTATTTGTTTTTCAAGTAGATTATTTTTATTTTTTGAGATATTTAGATTTTCAGCTATCTCAATTTTTTGCGCAGTTAGTTCAGAGTTCTCATTTTTAAATGATGTTTCTCTTTCTAAACTAATATTTAATTTATTTTCAATTATTTGCTGTTCAGATTTTATTGTATCAATAATTTCTTTTCTTTTGTTAGCAACCATTGTAGCTTTTTTAGCTTTTTGCATAATATCATCAAAAGAAATTTTTAAGTTGTTTATTTGTTCATTATTATCATTGATAATATTTTTGGCATCTTTTAATTGTTCTTTTAAATTTAAAAGCTCTGGCTCAACGTTTTTAAAATTAGTTACTAACTGATTAATTTTTTGTGATGAAGCAAATAATTCATTTTCTTGATTTTTTATTTGTTCAATTAAGCTATTTTTATCATGTTCCAATCTTTGATTTTTTTGATCATATTTAGAATTAATAATATTTTTTTCACTTAATAATATCTCATTCTCTCTCTTAAGCTCTAAAATAGTCATATTAGATTTATCCAGAGATTCTTTGTACTGTGCTTTTAATTCAAATATCTTATTTTTTATTGAATTTGGTTGCTCAATCGAAGTCATAAACTTTTAGTCTTAATTTACAAAAAAATAATTTATGTTTTACTTTATAAAAAGCTTAAACAAATACAGTATAAATTAACTTGATTAATTTTGTAGAAATTTTTGTTATATTTCCCTTTTTTAATCTAAAGATAAATTAAAAAGTTATAAAAAATATAACAAATGATTTATAATTAACTCATTCATTTTGAAAAAATTATTAGTATCAGGAAATATCAATGGAAAAAAATCTTGTTAATAGCCTGTTTGCTGTTATTACCTTATCATTATTAGTATCTTGCTCATCAGCAGATAATATAACCTCAACAGACTTAAATAATAACTCTGTTAACATATCATCAAATGTTCAAAAACCAATTAAGAATGATATATCCAATCCTAGAGTTATGAGTTTAAGTTACGCAACTCAAATTGCCAAAGCCCTTGATATTAATAATGATGGTAGTGTTGATGCTACAGAAGCACCAATTCAAATTGGTGATCTAAAATCTGATTCTTTATCAAATTATACTCAAGACTTATCAGGAACGCCATCTACTCCATTAAAAATAAGTGATATTGCTGCAAAATTATTCGTTAATGATGGTCAGCTCTCGATGATTGGTACAAGAATATCAGAAAAAAATAGAGCTAAAGTTCTTGGTAATTTATCATCTGTTCTAGCAAAAGATAGTATTGGTGATAGTGGTAAAATTTATGGTTATTCATCAACTGTAGGATATTTTACTTCAAAAACAACTATAAAAGTTTGTAGTATGGATGCTAGTTTTATTGCAAAAAAGATCACAGATCAGTTCAATATAAGTAGCTCTGACAAAGTTAATGGTAAACCTGCTCAAATGGCTAATGGTGGTATAAATATTAATGCTGGTTATGCAACAATTGACGGAAGCTATAAATCAAGATTAGTTTTTACTCAATATGATATATTTAACAGTGGCTTACCTTTTTTTGGTTCACATACTATTTCAGATGCAGCTTCAAAAATAGTAAAGTAGATTCTATTTATACTTTTTAAAAATTTATTTACAAAGTACTTATATCTGTTATGAACAAGGGGTTTAAACCCCTTGTTTAGTAAAAATATGAAAACCAATTGTGAACTATACTTAAAATTTATTTTGTAACATCGGAATATCTAGCAAATACTTCTTCTGTTTTAAAATTTTCAGGCTCAGAAATAGTACCATTTTCATAAATACGAGAATAAGTTCCTGGTACAACAAATATTTTACTTTTTTTGCCTGTTACTTCTATTATTCCTTCAAGAACAGTAACAGTTGTACTCTTATCACTATTAACTTCAACAAAAAACTCTGTTCCTACAATAGCTACAACAGCACTACTAGTAAATATTTTTAATCCTTTTGTTAGATCTTTATTAACTTTACCCCAAATATATCCTTTGTTGATAAGAATTTTTCGATCATTAATTGTTATATTGCTACGACTACCAATGCGTGTAAGAGTACCATCATCATATTTTATTTCAGTCATTGATCTTATCCCTGTTCTAATTGTATTACCAACA